>NZ_JBLTJC010000823.1:0-1126 GCF_048158785.1 Streptomyces colwelliae
CAGGGCGACGGCTCCCGAGACCGTCCCACCTACTGGTGCCCGACCTGCCAGATAGGCCCCGCTCCCGGCACCACCCCGGGCACCACCCAACCCCCCAGAACTCAGCACCGTACGACTAATTGACGACCCGTCAGAAACCCTCGTACCGTCGATCCATGCCCGTCAAGGCGTACGACCTCACCGGACGCACCGCTTTCGTCACCGGCGCCGCCAGCGGTATCGGCCGCGCATCCGCCGTGCTGCTCGCGGAGGCGGGCGCCACCGTGCACTGCGCGGACCGCGACGCGCAGGGCCTGCACGAGACGGCGACCCTGATCAAGGACAAGGGCGGCACCGCCCACACCCACCACCTCGACGTCACCGACCGCGCACAGGTCAGGCAGGCAGTCGAGTCCTGCGAGGACCTGCACGTGATGGCCGCGGTCGCCGGGATCATGCACAACAGCACCGTGCTGGAGACCCGGGACGAGGACCTCGACCGCGTGCTGAACGTCAACTTCAAGGGCGTCCTGTACGCCTGCCAGGCGGCGGCCCGACTGATGCTCGACCGCGGCACCAGCGGCAGCATCATCACCATGGCGTCGGGCGCGATCGACACCGGAGGCGCCGGGCTGCTCTGCTACAGCGCCGCGAAAGCAGCCGTCGTCCAGCTGACGAAGACGCTGGCGACGGAGCTGGGCCGGCACGGCATCCGCGTCAACGCGGTCGCGCCGGGCTGGGTCCGTACGCCCATGACCGACCACCACGAGGTCGAGGACCAGGCCCGTACCGAGGCGCTGATGGTCCGGCTGTCACCGCTGGGCCGGGTAGGTGAGCCGGAGGACATCGCCCACGCCGTGCTGCACCTGGCGTCGGACGCGTCGTCGTTCACGACGGGTCAGATCCTCCGCCCGAACGGCGGCGTGGCGATGCCTTGGTAACCGGCACCGACTCGACGCCCGGCGACGGTCCGGTGGCCGACGGCCAGGCACCCGGCGACAGTCCAGAGCCCGGCAATGGCCCGCCCGCCGACCACAATCCAGCCTCCGCCACGCCGGAGTCAGTCGGCACCCCAGCAACCGTCACGCCGAGGCCCGGCGATACCCCAGCAACGGGCGCAACGGACACCCGCCAGGCCGCCCGCCAC
>NZ_JBLTJC010000824.1:0-1120 GCF_048158785.1 Streptomyces colwelliae
TGCGCGAGTTCGCCGTGCCGCCCTCCATGATCGAGACCGCTACGGCTCGTAGGCGTGCCGGGGACTGGGCGGGCGCCTGCGCCGCCGCCGGTGTCGACATCGATCTCGACCTACGGTCCGTAGCGCGCGCCCACGGCCGGGAACTGGCCGCCAAGGTCCGCGCCGATCTCCGCCGACTCGCCCCTGACCTGCTGCGTTGGCATCTGCCGAGGATCGCCCCTGACGGCCTGCTGCGCCCGGGACTGACCCTCACCCTGGCCCGCTACGGCGACGACGCCACGGGTCCGCCGCACCTGGTGGTCCGGACGCCACCGGCCTGGGCGGACGGCGGCCAGCGCATCAGCCTCGCGCTGTGGGACGGCACCCGCCGCCACGCCGACGCCCGTCGGCATCCGCATCCCCGGCCCAGCCGATGGTTCCGCCTCGACCTGCACCGACATCTGTGGGACGCGGGGAGAAGCGGTGAGCTGCGGGCCCGGTCCGGGGCGGATCGGCCACCCGGCGACGAACCTCCGCCGATCGCGGATCTGCACAGGGTGCCCGACGTGCGGAACTGCGCCGTCGACCGATGGGCGGCCGAGGCGGCGATCCTGCTCCACGCCGAGGGCCGCACGACCGGTCCCGTCACGGTACGGCTCGGCTCCCGGCACCGGCTCGCGCTGACCCCGGATCCGCTCGGGGGCACCCCGCGTATCGCACCGGCGCCGACGGACGGCAGCGCCAGCGTGCTGCCGGTCCTCCCCGACGCGGCGACCTGGGTCCTGCCCGACCTGGAACTCCTGCGCACCGGTGAGATCGACGCCGACCGACTCCATCCGCTGGTCGCCGCCGCACTCGTACCGGATCGGCCTCGACCTCAACCGGACGCTTCCGCACGGATGCCGGACCGGGCAGGGGATCCGCACCTGATCGAATGCCGGGGCGCCCAGCACCGGATCGGCCTGGTCGACGGCGTACTGGCACCCCTGGACCACGACCCGGCCGAGATCCGTCGCGAGGAACTGCTGGTCGCGCTGACCGGCACCCCGCTGCCCTGCCTCCAGGCCATCGACGAGGCACACCGCCACCCGGACTGCCTCACCGGCGTGCGCGAACGCCTCATCCACGGCGACACCGCCGG
>NZ_JBLTJC010000825.1:0-1073 GCF_048158785.1 Streptomyces colwelliae
AGACAGGTCATGGGGCGGGTGCGCCGCTCGACCTCGGTGTAGGGATGCGCTCCGACGGAGGCCGCGTTGCCCGGGTGCAGGGTCAGCCGCTCGGTGGCGGCGATCAGCTCCTCGTCGGGCAGGTTCGACCAGGCGGCGGCTTCGCGTAGGAGGTCTTCGGCCGTGACGGCGGTGGTGCCTTGCGGGCCGGTGGGCCAGTCGGCGGCGGTGGCCAGCACGGCGCCCAGGGCGGCCAGGCCGCAGTTCCAGTGCTGGCGCAGCAGCCGGTCGGCCTGGGCGAGGTGGCTGCGGGGTGGCAGGTCCGCCTGGGTGTACTCGGTCGCCGTGCGGATGCCTGGGCCGGCCAGGACGGTGGCGGCGTCGAGCGGTTCGGGATCGGCGGTCGCGGCCCGGGTGATGCGGTGCTGCTGGCGGGCGCTTTGGTAGGCGTGGGCGTCGTAGCCGAGGTGGGCGGCGAGTTCGGCGTCCGTGCGCTGGCTGTCGGCCGAGTCGGGGTCGGGGGTGTCGGTGAGGGTGAAGACGCCGGTGGGGTGGATCTGCAGGTGGAGGTCGTGCAGGCGGCGGGCGGCGGCGACCGCGGTGGTGCCGCAGTGTCGTACGAGCTCGGCCAGGGCGACGAGCTCGGCGACCGCGATCGTGTCGACCGGCTTTTCGCCGGCGGGCGGGGTGGCGATCGCCTGCTGGAGCAGGAGTTGCAGTGCGGAGGTCGCGTTGGCGCCGTCGCTCTGGCGCCGGCCTGCCTCCTCGATCCAGTTCTCCGCCCACGGCGCCGTCAGGTTCGCGGCGGCCTCGGCGTCGCCGCGCGTGCGGCTGGACCAGGCGGCGTTCAGGTGGCGGGCCAACTCGTCGACCAGGTCGGGCCGGTGCGCGCGGATCTCCTCGGCGAGCATCTCCTCCAGCGCGTGGAGCAGTTGCTCGGCGGGACCGCCCCGGGCGTAAGCCTGCGGGCCGCTCCATGTGCCGGCCGGGATCCGGGCTCGGCGGACGGCCGCGGCCGCGGTGCGCAGGGCTCGGGCGTGCAGGTGGGGCGAGCGCGGCAGCGGTCGCCGCCGTGCTCGACGCGGACTGGGTGG
>NZ_JBLTJC010000826.1:0-1052 GCF_048158785.1 Streptomyces colwelliae
GGGGTGGGGAGTTGGCGGGTCGTGTCGGTCCAGGGTCTCGCCCCGCTGCCGCGCTTCCGGGACCGCCAGGCCACGCCGACCGTCGCCTGGCCGGCGGCGATGGCGGTGGCGAGGTGGGCGACGGTGGCGCACGAACCCCCGCCCCCGTAACCGATCTTGCTGAAGAAGGTCAGGTCCCCGAAGCCGACCGCCTTCGCCAGTTCGACCTCGTCGGTCTCCTCCATCGTGTAGGAGGCGAGGGCGTCCACCTCGCCGGGGGAGATCCCCGCGTCGTCGAGGGCGGCGAGCACGGCACGACACGCCAAGGTCCGCTCGTCCTCGGGGAGTTGCTTGGCGAAGGAGGTCTGTCCGATGCCGACGATCGCGGTCGCGTCCTTCAGTCCGGCCATGCGATGTCCGGCCATGCGCTGTCCCGCCATGCTCTGTGCGGCCATGTTTCTGTGCACCTCCGCGTGACACCGGGGCTGCTGACAGGGCGTCAGGCTACAGCTAATCTGACGGGTAGTCAGCTAGCGGGTTTGGGGAGGCCGTTCATGCGCGGAGACGTGGAGTGGGGCACCATCCCGGGCCTGGTGCGGTCCGCCGTGGAGCGGTACGCGGACGCCGAGGCGGTGGTGGAGGGCCGGACGCGGATCTCGTACGCCGAGCTGGGCGCCCGGGTGGAGCGCGCGGCAGCGGCCTGTGTCGCCGCCGGGATCGAGGCCGGCGACCGGGTGGGCATCTGGGCGCCGAACTCGACGGACTGGATCGTCTCGGCGCTCGGCGCGGTGTCGGCGGGCGCGGTCCTGGTGCCGCTGAACACACGCTTCAAGGGGAGCGAGGCCGCGTATGTGCTGCGGAGCAGCGGGGCGCGGCTGCTGTTCGTGACCGGGACGTTCCTGGGGACGTCGTACGTGGCGTCGCTGCGGCGCGCGGCGGCCACGCCGCGCTGTCCGTGGCTCGCGCGGATGCGGTCCAGCGAGGTGAACTCGATCGGATAGCCGAGGGCGTCGCCGGGCCGATTCGACCGTCACCCAGGGAACCCGTGACGAGTTCTGGCTCTGGAGCATGAC
>NZ_JBLTJC010000827.1:0-1035 GCF_048158785.1 Streptomyces colwelliae
CCTCTACGCCGACGACGCACCGCTCCCGCCCGCGTCCGACGGCGAGACACCGGTCCGGGTCCGGGCTCCCGTCGCCCCCACCCTCGTACGCCCCACGACCCTGCGACGCGCCCTGCGTCCACTGCGCCACCACCGCCCGCCCGTCCGGATGCCCGCCGAACACCTGGACGAGCAGGCGACCGCCGAACAGGTCGCTGAGACAGGGCTGTTGATCCCGGTGCTGCGCCCCACCGCCCACCGGGTCGCACACCTCCAACTCCTCATGGACGCCTCCAGCTCCACCCACGTCTGGGACACCACGCTCCAGGAACTGCGCCAGATCTGCGCGGGCGCCGGGGCCTTCGTGGACGTACGCGCGCACTACGTCCACGAAGGCCCCGGCGGAACCCTGCTGGTCGGTGCCACCCGGCGTCGGGAGAACCTCAACTCCCCGGAACAACTGCGCGATCCGACCGGCCGCCGACTCACCCTGCTGCTCAGCGACTGCGCCGGACCCCTGTGGCAGGACGGCCGGATGCAGCGGTTGCTGCACGACTGGGCGCGGGTGGCACCCGTGGCCCTCGTCCAGCCGCTGCCCCAGCGGATGTGGCACGAGACGTATCTGCCCGCACTGCCCGGAACACTGCACCGGTGCGAGGGGCCGAGCGCGCCCGTCCGGTTCGCCCCGCTGGAGGGCCGGACACCACGCGGCGCACTCCCGGTACTGGTCGTAGGCCCGACGCCCAGTGGCCTGGCGGCGTGGGCACGTCTGCTGTCCGGCCGTACGGCACTGTCGGTCCCCGGAGCGGCCGGCTGGGTGCTGCCCGACCATCCAGCACAGCCCCCGGCCGCCGACGAGGACACCCCTGAACCCGCCGCCCTGGTGCGCGACTTCCGCGCCACCACCTCCGGCCCGGCCCAGCAACTGGTCCGCGCCCTCGCCGCGGTACCGCTCTCGCTGGACGTGATGCGACTCGTCCAGCGCGTGATGCTGCCGGAGAGCGGGCCGTCCGTTCTCGCCGAGGTGCTGTTGGGCGGGGTGCTGCGGGGGAGTGG
>NZ_JBLTJC010000828.1:0-1022 GCF_048158785.1 Streptomyces colwelliae
CCGCCAGGGCAGCCCGCGGCGCCGGCGGCTTGGGAGTCACGCTGCACGACGTGATCCGCGACTATTTGCGGGTCCAGCTCGGCGAGACGCGGCGAGTGCGTCGGCGACAAGGCGCAGCCCTGTTGGCTCAGCCCGCGGAACACCACGGCGAGCCGGCCGGCCGACGAGATAGCCATGCTCACCCGCCGCTACATGTACGAGTACGGCGCGACCCGCGACCACCTCTTCAACGTCGCCCTCGCCTGCCGCAACCGCGCCAACCAGAACCCCGCCGCGATCATGTACGACCGCCCCCTCACCCGCGAGATGTACATGACCTCCCGCTGGATCAGCGAACCCCTCTGCCTCTTCGACAACTGCCTCGAAACGGACGGGGCGTTGGCCTGCGTGGTCGTCTCCCGCGAACGCGCCCGCGACTGCCGGCGCACTCCGGTCTACGTCCACTCCGCCGCCCAGGGCCTCCCCGCCCAGCACCACGGCATGGTCAACTACTGGAACGACGACCCCCTCACCGGCCCCGCCTGGACCGCCGCCCGACACTTGTGGAAACACGCCGACTTCACCCCGCAGGACGTCGATGTCGCCCAGATCTACGACGCGTTCACCGCCCTCGTCCCGCTCTCCCTGGAGGGCTACGGCTTCTGCGGACGGGGGGAAGGCGGCGCCTTCACGGAGGGGGGCGCGCTGGAGATCGGCGGTCAACTGCCCCTCAACACCAGCGGCGGCGGCCTCTCCGAGGCGTACGTCCACGGCTTCAACCTGATCAACGAGGGCGTACGGCAGTTGCGCGGCACCAGCACCGCCCAGGTCCCGGACGCCGCCACCTGCCTGGTGACGGCGGGCGAGGGCGTCCCCACCTCCGCCCTGCTGCTCACGAAGTGAAATGAGGAGTCGACCGCCATGCTCACTCCGCTCACCGACACCGACGGCGCCCCCTTCTGGCAGTACGCCCGCGCCGGCGAACTCCGCGTCCAGACCTGCGCCGACTGCGCCGAACCCCGCTTCCCGCCCCGCCCCTGCTG
>NZ_JBLTJC010000829.1:0-1007 GCF_048158785.1 Streptomyces colwelliae
AACCCGGCCCCTCCCTGATCACCGCCGCCCGCCACCGCGCCCGGCTCGCCGCGGGCAGCGCCGACCACTTCACCGGATACGGCGCCCGCCAGGTCCTGGACGCCCACCCGGCCCGCCTCGCCGACCTCCTGATGGACCGCAAACGGCGCCATCTGGTGCGCCCCGTGGCCGCGTTGGCGAAGGCGGACGGTTCGGTGATGGTCCCGGGTCGCGTCTACGGCGCGGCCCGCCGCCTCGCCCGCACGCCCTACGGCGCGGGACTCGAAGTCCTCGCCGACCGGTTGATGAACCAGCGCTTCGACGAGCCCGGAGGCGCCGTCGGGGCCTCCCTCGCCGCCCTCACCTGGGCCAGACCGGGCCCCGCCGCACGCTGGCTGACCGGTGAGGCCCTGGCTGAAGTATCGGTTCGCCTCCAGAGCGCGCCCAGCCGCCAGGGCAGCGGCCCCGGCCAGCGCCCCGGCGACTTCCGCGCGCGTGCCGCCCTCGCCCGCCACGCCAACGACCTCCGCGTCCTGGAACAGGCCGCCGAGATCCGCTCCCAGCGCCTGCACACCCCCTTCCTCGACAACCAGGTCGTCCGCGCCTGCCGCTCCCTCCCCGAGGCGCTACGGGTCCAGCCGGGCGCCCGCGCGGCCATCCTCCGCACGGTCCTGGAGGGCGCAGGCGTAGGCGACCTCCCGCCCGGCTGGGGCGCCCCCTCCCACGCCTCGGCGGCGGCCGCGGCCCGCAAGGGTCTACGGGTCGCCGCGGACCCCTTGATGGACCTCTTCGCCACGCCGTTGCTCGCGCAGGCGGGTCTGGTGGAAGCCCGCGTCGTCCGCAAGGCGCTCCGCGCGGCAGCCCAGGGAGAGCCACTGCCCCTGGACGGCCTCGCGGACCTGGTCTCACTGGAACTCTGGCTGGGCCGATTGCTGGCCCGCCGGGGGACTTGCTGGACGGGGACACCGGCACGCGCGCGTGCGGTGCCGGAGGGGATTCGGCCGCAGCGGGGGGCGTTGGCCTCCGGC
>NZ_JBLTJC010000830.1:0-1004 GCF_048158785.1 Streptomyces colwelliae
CTCGTCGCCCTGCACGGCACGGACCCCTCGACGGTGTACCTGGCCGTGGGCGCCCGCCTCGCCGACCCCTCCCCCACCGTCGCGGAGACCGCCCGCGCTCTGTACGAGGACCGCGCCCTGCTCCGTATGCACGGCATGCGGCACACGGTGTTCGTGTTCCCCGCCGGGCTGACCGCGACCGTGCACGCCTCGACCGGACTCGCCGTCGCCGCGCGTGAACGGGCCTCCCTGCTCAAGGACATGGCGAAGGCGGGGGCGCCGGACGCGGCCTGGCTGAAGGAGGTCGAGGGCGCGCTGCTGGCCGCGCTGGCGTTCCGCGGACAGGCGACGGCGGCCGAACTCGCCGTGGACGAACCGAGGTTGAGGGAACAGTTCGTGTACGCGGCCGGGAAGAACTACGAGGGCGTCCACACCGTCTCGACCCGGCTGCTGAGGGTGCTGGGCGTGGAGGGGAAGGTCGTACGGGGCAGGCCACTGGGTTCGTGGACGTCGAGCCAGTTCCGCTGGGCGGTGGCGCCGGAACACCCCGAGCTGGACGTCGCCGAGGCCCAGGCCGCACTCCTCGGCCGCTGGCTCGCGGCGTGCGGCCCCGCCACCGAGGCCGACCTGAAGTGGTGGACGGGGTGGCGGGTGACGGACGTCCGCAGGGCGCTGACGACGATCGGCGCGGAGCCGGTGTCACTGGACGAGGGGCCGGGTTACGTCGCCGCGGGCGACCTCGCCCCCCTGGCCGGTCCCACGGAGCCCTGGGCGGCCCTGC
Organism: Streptomyces colwelliae; assembly: GCF_048158785.1. Classification (NCBI taxonomy): domain Bacteria; kingdom Bacillati; phylum Actinomycetota; class Actinomycetes; order Kitasatosporales; family Streptomycetaceae; genus Streptomyces; species Streptomyces colwelliae. The sequence continues at coordinate 761 of NZ_JBLTJC010000830.1, forward strand.
TGCCGGCACTCGACCCGACGGCGATGGGCTGGCAGGCGCGGGACTGGTACCTGGCCCCGGAGCTGCGCCCCGCCCTGTTCGACGGAAGCGGCAACGTGGGACCGACGGTGTGGTGGAACGGACGGGTGGTCGGCGCTTGGGCCCAACGCCCCGACGGCGAGATCGCCTGGCGGATCCTCGACCGGGAGGGCGTCGGCCGGGATGCGGAGACCGCGATCGGGGTGGCGGCGGAACGGTTGCGGGG
>NZ_JBLTJC010000831.1:0-995 GCF_048158785.1 Streptomyces colwelliae
CCCCACCCCCTCGTCGTCATCAGCGGCATGGCCGGCGTAGGCAAGAGCGCCCTCGCGCTGCACGCGGCCCATGAGTTGCGGAACCGCTTCCCCGACGGGCAGTTGTACGTGAACCTGCACGGCGCCACCCCCGGCATGACCCCCCTCACCGCCGGCCAAGCGCTCCACGCCCTGCTCCGTGACCTCGGCGCCGAACCACGTCACATCCCCGAACACCCGGACGCGGCAACGGCGTTGCTCCGCTCCCTGCTCGCCCCGACCCGCACGCTGATGGTGCTGGACGACGCCGAGAACGCCGCCCAGGTACGGCCGTTGCTGCCGGCCGGTACCGGCTGCGCGGTGATCGTCACCAGCCGTTCGCCGCTGACCGCGCTCGACGGTGCCCGCCGTTTCCCGCTCGCGCCCCTGCCCGGCGAGGACAGCGCCGCACTGCTGCGCGCGGTCTCCGGTCGCGACGGCCTCGACGCGACCCACCCGCTCGTCGAACTCACCGGCCGCCTCCCGCTGGCCCTGCGCGTCGTCGCCGCCCGACTGGCCGCGCGCCGGGCCCTCACCCCGGACGTCCTGGCCGGTCAACTGGCCGCCACGGAAGGCCGGTTGCACCACCTGGAGTACGACGACCTCAGCGTCCGCCGTTCCCTGGCCGTGGCCCACGACGCGCTGGCCGCCTCCGACCGCCGGACCGACCGCGACGCGGCCCGCACCCTGCGCCACATCGGCGCCCTCGACCTCCCGACGTACGGCGCCCCCCTGCTCGCCCGCCTCGCCCGCACCGACGAACGCCGCGCCGCTGCCGCCCTCGACCGCCTCGTCGACGTAGCCCTCCTGGAGGAGACGGCCTACGGCCGCTACACCCCCCACGACCTGATCCGCGACTTCGCCCGCGAACTGGCGGAGGACGGGCCCCGCAGCGCCACCACGAACGCCGAGCCACCCGGCGCCACCGCATCCACCGAGCCACCCGGCGCCCTCACTGACCCCACCCCCACTGACCC
>NZ_JBLTJC010000832.1:0-985 GCF_048158785.1 Streptomyces colwelliae
GAGACAGGGGCAGGCCGTCGCACTCCGGCTATCGGGGCGCAACGCGGCTCGGAGGAAGGGCAGTTGGGGTCGGGCTCGCGGTACGGCTCGGCGGACGGACAGTCGGGCCTCGCCTCGCCGCACGGTTCGCCCGCCGCCCAACACGGTTCGGCGGAAGGCCAGTCGGGTGCCGCCGCCCGGCGCGCGGGCGGCGACGGCCGTCGCCCGGGCGTGACCACCGCGTCGAGCGCCTCCACGGCGTATCCCACCCCCGACGACGCCCACCACCACCGCTCCGGCACCGCAGACCGCCCGGGGGCGGAGGCCCTCGCGCCGCACGCCGTCGACGACCCGGCCTCCGGCGCCACCCGGCCCCGTTCGTCCGACACCCGGCCCTCCGGTACCACCGCCGCGCACTCCGGCTCCGGCGCCCGGACCTCGGCCGGCATCGCGCCCCACGGCGCCGACGACTCCGCCGATTCCCCGCGCGGTGCCGCCCACCGCCCCTCCTGGGCCCGCACCGACGACGGTGACGACTCGGGGGACGGTTTCGTTGGGCCGTACACCGTGCTCGTGGTGGACGGTGACCCCGGTGGGGCCGATGTGCGCGAGGCGGTGGCGCGGCTGGCCCACGACGGGCCCCGGGCCGGTATCCACGTCGTGTGCCTCGCCGAGACGGAAGCGGCCTCGCCCGTGTCCCCCGTGACGGAGACCTACGAGGCGGCCTGCGCGGCGGCGCCGACGTTCCGCGAGTGCGGGGCGGTCGCGCTGCTGAGCGGTGATGTCGCCACGGCGCTGCGGCTGTTGCGGGTCGCGCACGGCGGTACGGGGGCGTCCCGGGCCGGCACCGGAGCAGCACGGTCCGGTACGGACACATCCCGACCCGGCACAGCGACGTCACCTCTCCGTACGGAGCCGTCACGCCCCGGCCAGAGCGACCCCGACCACGCGCATCCCGGTCAGGCGGGCCTCGGCCGAGCCGACCCCGACTCATCCGCCCCCAACC
>NZ_JBLTJC010000833.1:0-963 GCF_048158785.1 Streptomyces colwelliae
ACTCGATTCCGATCGAGCGTACAGCGGCCGGATCGTCTTTGGCTGTGAGGATTCGCTCTTTCAGGGCGGCCGCACCTTGAAGACGACCATCACCCCCCGCGTCCGCAATCTGGTGCTGCTGCTCCTCCGCCGCGCGGTACCGGCCGGTCCTCGACGCGGTGACCGGCGCGGTGGTCGGCGTCCTCGGCACGGCGTTGCAGTCCGGGCAACGGGACACGGGGTTCGCGGTGCCGTTGCGGCAAGTGCGGGGCGGGGAGCGGCCGTTGGGCGACATGCATGGGCCGCCGGCCGACCCCCGGGGTCCGCTGGCCGACCTCCTCGCGCGCAATGCGGCGACCGTGCCCGCGTATGGCGCTGACCTCAATCTGGCGGGCGTCCTAGAGCTGACGGCGACTTCAGTCGGGTCGGACGGGCCGCCGGGAGCGCTCGCGGGGTTCGTAGGTCCCGGTCGGGACACCGAGGGCTCCTGCGTGGTGGAGCCCGTCGAACGCCCTTCGGTGATAAGGGAGTTCACCGAGTTCGCCGCGGGCCCGGCCGCCGTGCTCGGGCTCGTAGGCGCCCCGGGCAGCGGCCGTACGACGGAACTCGCGGCGCTCGCCGCACGGCGCAACGGGGGTGCGGAACCGGCTCCCACGCTGTGGTTGCGCGGGGCCGATCTGCGGGACGGGGACGCGTCCGTGGCGGACGCGGCGCGTAGGACGGTGGAGCGGGCGGCACGGATCGTCGCGGCGTCCGTCTCGCTGCCGGGGGATTCCGGTGACCTCGGCGATGTCGGGCCCGAGCGGCTGGCGCGGGTCGCCCGTGACGCCGGGCGGCCCTTGCTGTTGCTGCTCGACGGGCCCGAGGAGATGCCGCCTGTGCTCGCGCACCGGCTGGACGAGTGGACCCAGGGCACGGGGGAGTGGTTGCGGGAGAGCGGGGCGCGGTTGGTGGTGGGGTGCCGGGCGGAGTACTGGGAAGGGG
>NZ_JBLTJC010000834.1:0-962 GCF_048158785.1 Streptomyces colwelliae
GCCCTGGAGCTCACGCTCGCCGTGGCGGTCCCCCTCGCCCTGATCCTGTGGTGGCAACTGGCCGCCACCCAGGGCTGGATAGACGCCCGCGTCTACCCGTCCCCCTCCACGATCCTCTCCGACGGCTGGTCCCGAGCCGCCGCCGGCGACCTGTGGCCGGACGTCTGGGCCACCACGAAACGCGTCCTCGGCGGCTACGCGATAGGCACGGCGACCGGTTACGCCCTGGGCCTGCTGATGGGCTCCCTGTCCCTGGTCCGAGCCGCACTGGAACCACTGCTGGACGCCCTGTACGTGGTACCGAAACTGGCCCTGCTCCCCATCTTCCTGAACATGTTCGGCCTGGGCGAGGGCCCGCAGATAGCGCTGGTGGCGGCGACGGTCTTCTTCTTCGTCTGGATCTCGACGATGTCGGCGGTGATGGCGATCCCCTCCGGCCACCGCGACGCGGGCCAGGTCTTCGGCGCGACGCCATGGCAGATGTTCCGCCACGTCCTCCTCCCGGCCTCCCTCCCGTCGGTCCTGGTGGGCGCGCGCATAGCGGCGGGCGTCGCGGTCCTGGTCATCGTCGCCTCGGAACAGATCGCCGCGACGAACGGCCTGGGCCACCTGATCTTCGACTCCCGCGCGCTGTTCGAGAACGACGTGATGTTCGTGGGCATCGTGTGCGTGGCGGTCCTGGGGGTCGTCTTCTCCGAACTGGTGCGGATAGCAGGCCGGTTGCTCACACCGTGGGCACCGAGGGACCGAGGACGGGGCCAGTCATGAGAAGGCGTGCGTACGGTGTGGCAGTCGTCGTGGCGACCTTGCTGACGTCGGCGGCCTGTTCGTCCAAGTACGGGGAGGATTCCGGGACTTCGGGCACAGCGGCCGCAGGCACCCGCACCGTCAAACCGGTCGACGGCTGCGGCAAGTCGTCCTGGACGACCCCGTCGGACCGCTCCCCCACCCGCGTCCCGGCC
>NZ_JBLTJC010000835.1:0-953 GCF_048158785.1 Streptomyces colwelliae
GGGGCGACGCTGAGCAACTCGCCGTGCAGCGCCCGCAGTTCGGGCCCCGGGTCGGAGCCGAGCCGGTCCGCCAGCAGTTGTCGTACGTCCTCGTACGCGGCCAGTGCCTCCGCCGTGCGGCCCGTGGCGCGGAGAGCCTGAAGGCGCAGGGACTGGAGGGGTTCGTCGAGCGGGTGGGTGTCGCACAGGGCGGTCAGTTCGGGCAGGGCCGTGTCCGCCTCGCCGAGGGACACGGCCGCGGTGAGGCGGGCGCGGCGGGCGTCCAGGTGGCGGGTCTCCCAGCGGGCCGCCTCCGCCGTACGGTCGGGAAGGTCGGCCAGGGCCGGGCCGCTCCACAGGGCCAGCGCGTCGTCCAGGGCCTCCGCCGCCTTCGCGGGGTTGCCGTCGGCCAGCGCCCGCAGCCCCTCCCCCGTCAGCCGCTCGAAACGGTGCAGGTCGATGTCGTCGGGGGCGACGGCCAGCCGGTAGCCGCTCTCCGCCGAGGTGATCGCGTCGGCGCCGAGCACCCGGCGCAGCCTGCCCACCAGCGCCTGTAGCGCGCCCGTGGCGTCGGCGGGCGTGTCCACGCCCCACACCTCGTCCACCAGGAGGCTCGCGGGCACGGTCCTGCCGGGCCGCAGGGCGAGCACGGTGAGCAGAGCGCGCAGCCGCGCCCCGCCGACCGGGACGGGGGTGCCGTCGGGGCGTAGTGCCTGGGTGGTGCCGAGAATGCGATAGCGCACGGGGTCCATTGTCTCCGGTGGCGTGGAAAGCGGTCACGGGGATACGGCGGCGCGGCGCCGGACGCGGTACGGAGCCTCCCCGTGGAAGCCCCGAGGGGTGACGGGGTCGTAGAACGCGTGCCAGAGTCCCATGCGCCCACCTTCCCCGGAACCGGTGGCCACCCGCGAGACGTTTTCCCCTAGTGCCCGGTACCGTCGGGCTTCGCGATCAACCGACCCCCAGCAGGGAGC
>NZ_JBLTJC010000836.1:0-927 GCF_048158785.1 Streptomyces colwelliae
CCGCCATCTCGTCGCCTCCGCCGTCAACGGGCTGAAGCCGCAGCGGGTCTCGATCGTCGACGAGGCCGGCCAGCTGCTCGCCGACGGTGCCCAGACCGATCCGGAGCAGGCGATCGGCGAAGAGCGCCGCGTCGCCTTCGAAAAGCGGATCCGCAAGCAGGTCGAGGACATCGTCTCCTCCGTGGTCGGAACGGGCCGCGCCCGCGTGCAGCCCTCCGCCGATTTCGACTTCAACAAGATCACCCAGACCTCGGACAAGTTCGATCCCGAGGGCCGCGTGCTGCGATCGAGCCAGACCCGCGAAGAGCAGAGCCAGACCGCCGACAGCAACGGCCAGGTCACCGTCAACAACGAGCTGCCCGGCAATCAGCAGAACGGCGGCTCGGCGGCGAAGGACCAGAGCAGGAAGACCGAAGAGACCAACAATTACGAGATCTCCCGCACCACCAAGACCGAGGTGACCGAGGCCGGCCGGGTCAACCGCATCTCGGTCGCGGTGCTGGTCGACGGCATCTACACCAAGAACGAGAAGGGCGAGCTCGCCTACACCGACCGCACCAAGGAGCAGCTCGACCGCATCGCCACGCTGGTGCGCTCGGCGATCGGCTTCGACCAGAAGCGCGGCGATCAGGTCGAGGTCGTGAACCTGCGCTTTGCCGACGCCCCCTCCACCACCCCGATCAGCGAGCCGACCGGCTTCCTCGGCATGCTCCAGTTCACCAAGGACGACGTCATGTACTTCGTCGAGCTCGGCGTCATGATGCTGCTCGGCCTCGTCGTGCTGTTCCTGGTGATCCGCCCGCTGGTCAAGCGCATCCTCGCGTCCGACGAGGTCGCCGCCGCCATCTCGGGCGTCCTCGCCGGCCCGGCGGCCTCGGAAGAGGGCGCGCAGGCCGCCAACGGTCAGCCGCTGCTGCCGGGCACGGC
>NZ_JBLTJC010000837.1:0-910 GCF_048158785.1 Streptomyces colwelliae
CCCCCGAAACCGGCACCCCGGCCCGCGGCCCGCTCGGCGGGCCCCGGCCTCCCACCCGTCGTGGACCACGTCCGCACCCACGACAAGGTCGTCTTCCTGACCTACGACCACGAGGAGGGCGCGCGCCGCGACCTGAGGTTCGCCGACCTGGTCCGCGAACTGCGCCTCCCCGTCACCGAGTTCCGCGCCACACCGGACCGCCACCACTTCGCCGGCCTCCCGTACGCCACCCAGCGTGCCGAGATCTGCGGCCGCCGACCCCGCCCCAACTCCCGCCTGCTCCGGCCCCCTTACGGGACGTACGACACGACGACCCGCCGGGCCGCGGCCGACTGCGGAGTCTCCGCCCTGGTCCTCTGGCGGGCCTCCACGACAACAGGAACCTTGACCTACGCCCGAGGCGAGCACCGCCTCGCCCCCGGCGACATCGTCCAGGTGGGCCCGGCCGACAGCACGGCCAGACTGCTGCGCGGCATCCAGGAGCGGGGGCTGACGGTGGGGCGCTTGGAGGACTACCTCTGAGCGCCACTCGAGACGGTGCCACTTGAGACGAGGCTGCTTGAGGCAGGGGCCACTTGAGACGAGGGCGCCTACCTGTGGGGCCACGTCTCTGCCGTCGTGCCCAGGAGTACGGCGACTGCCAGCACCTCTGCCGCGGCGCTGATCTGATACCCGCGCCGGAAGAGGACGACGGCCGCGGTGAGAGCCGCGAGCACCAGCATGCTCAGCCAGACCACCACCGCCCAGGGGGGCCCGCTCAGCGCCACCATGAAGGCCGACCCGAAGCCGAGGACGACTTCGACCGGCATCAGGACGGCCACCGCCCAGCAGTCGGTACCGAGGGACGGGCGGCCGGGAAGCGCGGGGGACCGGGGAGGCATGGGGGGACGCTACGGGGCGGCTTGAGCGC
>NZ_JBLTJC010000838.1:0-892 GCF_048158785.1 Streptomyces colwelliae
CGTCCACGACATGCCCGCCCGCGTCCCGCACCGCCCGCCGCACGGCGAGTGCGACCCCGGCGCCCGACGGATCCGGCGCCGCCATGTGGTGCGCGTCGGCGGACAGCCCCCACCCCGCCGCCTCGCAGTAGATCCGCGCTCCACGCGCGCGTGCGTGTTCCTCGGCCTCCAGGACGAGCACCCCCGCACCCTCCCCGTTCACGAATCCGTCCCGGTCCTTCCCGAACGGCCGTGACGGCGACGAACCGTCCGCCAGCCCCCGCGTGGACAACGCCCGCATCGCCGCGAACGACGCCATGATCGCCGGCGTGACGACCGCCTCGGCCCCGCCCGCGAGGGCGACGTCGACCCGGCCGTACCGTATGCGGTCGATGGCCGCCCCGATCGCCTCAGTGCCGGAGGCGCACGCCGCGGTGACCGTGCGGGCCTCGCCGGTGATGTGCAGGTCGAGGGAGACCTGGGACGCGGCCTGCGACGGAACGGTCATGGGGGTGGTCAGCGGTGAGACGCCGCGCGGCCCCTTGTCGCGCAGCTTGCGGTCGCCGCCGACGAGCACGGACGCGTCCCCGAGAATCGCGCCGAGGCTGACCCCGACCCGTTCGGGATCGAGCCCGCTCTCCCGCGTGCCGCCCGCCACGAAACCGGCGTCACCCCACGCCTCCCGCGCGGCCAGCACCGCGAACTGCGCGGCCCGGTTCATCCGCCGCGCCGCCTGACGCGGCAGCAGCTCCATCGGATCGACGGGCACGGTCCCGGCCACCCGCACGGGCAGTTCCGCGAACTCCTCGCCCTCCAGTTCCCGTATCCCGTGCCGACCGTCGAGCAGCCCCCGCCACAACTCGTCGACCCCGACCCCGAGCGGCGTGACGGCCCCCAGCCCGGTGACCACCAC
>NZ_JBLTJC010000839.1:0-891 GCF_048158785.1 Streptomyces colwelliae
AGATCAGGCTCTACACGAACGCGCTGATGTGGGAGAACCAGCAGATCTACCCGAGGTTCGGGTACGAGGTCGTGGAGGACACGGCGAACCTGCGGAACGTGTGGGAGCAGCTGCACGCGGCGTACGCGTACGGGAACCGTGGCTTGTGGGTCGCGAACGTGGGCGACCTGAAGGGGAACGAGCTGCCGACCGAGTTCTTTCTCAACTACGCCTGGAATCCAGAGGGTTGGGATGCCGATGAGCTGCCGGACTGGGAACTCCGTTACGCGCGGCAGAACTTCGGGGCGGGGCAGGCGCAGGAGATCGCTTCCGTGCTGGCGGCGTACGGGCAGTTGCAGGCGCGCCGCAAGCCGGAGTTGCTGAACCGGCGGATCACTCTCGTCGACGGCCAGGTGGTCTACGACGATCAGCAGACTCCCTTCGCCTTCGGGCACCGGGAGTTGGAGCGGGTCACGGCGGAGTGGCGGGAGCTGGGGCGACGGGCCGAGCGGATCGGGCGCCGGTTGCCGGCCGGGGTGCGGGACGCGTGGTTCGAACTCGTCGGGTACGAGGTGCAGGCCACCGCCAACCTGTACGGGCTGCGGTCGGCCGAGTTCACGAACCTGCTCTACGCGGCGCAGGGCCGGGCCGCGACGAACGACCTCGCGGATGCGGCGGAGGCGGGCCTGGAGCGGGACTTCGCGCTGGCCGACCGTTTCAACTCGGCGGTGGCGGGCGGGAAGTGGGCCGGTTTCCAGACGCAGCCGCACATCGACTACGGGGATGTGGAGCGGTACGGGCCCAACGCCGGGTGGCAGCAGCCGGAGAGGGACAACGTGGCGTTGCCGGATGTGCTGTTCCCGGCGGTGCGGCGGATCGAGGTGCCGGGGGCGGCGGGGCTCGGGGTGTCGG
>NZ_JBLTJC010000840.1:0-888 GCF_048158785.1 Streptomyces colwelliae
CGCCAGACCCCAGACCTCCCCCACCTCTCCCACATGCGCGGCCGCCTGCTCCCGCCCCGCCCGCGCCGCAGCCGCCCGTACCGACGGGTCGAGCGGATTACGGCCGAACGCCTGCTTCGCTTCCGGCGACGGTGACACGACGACCGCACGGGCGCCCTGCTCCACAAGTCGCCGGGCCTGGTTCGCCGGAGACACCAGGGGGCCGCCTCCGAGGGACATCGGCGCGAGGACGACGACCTGGTCGTAGCCCTCGGCGAGCTGCGCGTTGGCCGCCGAGTGGATGCCGCCGTCGATCCAGCGGCGGTCCTCGATGGTGACCGGGGGCCACACGCCGGGGACGGCGCAGCTGGCGGCCACCGCGTCGCCCAGGGGCAGCCCGCTGTCCTTGTCGAAGGCCCGCAGTTCACCGGTCACCGTGTCGACCGCGGTGATGCGCAACGCGCGGTCGGGCCACTCCGGTGAGACCAGCCGAGACTCGATCGCCGCGCGCCGGGCCGCCGCGTGGGGCGTCCTGGCGGCGAGTGCCATACGGCCGATCTTCCGCCCGTACGCCTCGGGAGTACGCGAGGTCATGGTCGCCCAGGCGTAGCGGAGCAACAGGCCAGGACCGAGCCGGCCGGGGATCTCGCCCTCGGGGGCGGCGAGTTGACGCTCGTAGACCTCCTTGAGCGTGGCGGCCCGCAGCTGGGCACCGACCGTCGAGCCCGCCGACGTACCGATCACGACATCGGCGTCGGAGAGATCGACGCCGGCCTCGCCCAGCCCGTACAGCATCCCGGCCGTCCAGCCGATCCCGCTGCTGCCCCCGCCACCCAGCACAAGTGCCTTGCCCGCCATGGTGTGTTCCCGCCTTCCCCACGCCTCGCCACAACTGCCGTCGCGATCAAG
>NZ_JBLTJC010000841.1:0-875 GCF_048158785.1 Streptomyces colwelliae
GGACGGGTTCCCTTCGGGATTCCCCCGGGGCACTTCGGCATTACCCGGGACACTTCCGGATTCCCCGGGTCGCTTCACCCCATGATCGGCAGCAGGCCGCTCAGGTCCGCCCGCTCGCCGCTCGCGCTGACCTTCGCCTCTTCTACGGCTTCCCTCCACCTCGTCCGCCCGGTCGCGAGCCGGAGCCAGGTCAGGGGGTCGGTCTCCACGACGTTGGGCGGGGTGCCTCGGGTGTGCCGGGGGCCTTCGACGCACTGGACGACGGCGTACGGCGGGATGCGGACCTCGGTCGAGCCGCCGGGGGCTTTCGTGGCGAGGGCGTCGGCGAGGAGGCGGGTGCAGGCGGCGAGGGCCTGGCGGTCGTAGGGGATGTCCAGGCCGGGGACGGCGGCGTTCAAGTCGTCGGTGTGGACGACGAGTTCGACGGTGCGGGTGACGAGGTAGTCGGCTAGGGGCATGGCGCCGGCGTTGGTTTCGAGCAGCCTGGTGCCGGGGTGGGTGTCGAGGTGTTCGGTGAGGGTCTGCTCGATGTCGGCGAGGTAGGTGTCGAGGTCGGGGTGCTGTTCGGCGAGCGTGTGCGTGAAGTCGGCGATGGCCGAGGAGTTGGCCGCGGTGGCGAAGGGCCAGTCGAGGATCACGGCGTTCTGCGCCGGCGGGGGCGGTCGGTCCAGAGAGCGGTGGACCGCGGTGACCGCCATGCCGATGTGCGCGACCAGTTCGCGTACGGTCCAGTCGCCGAGGCGGGTGGGGAGCGCGAGTTGGTCGGGGGTGAGTGTCCCTACGGCTTTTCGTACGTTGCCGAACTGGGCCAGGACCGCGGTGCGGGTCTTGGCGGGGTCGTATGTACGGGCGCGCTTCTTGGCCGGGGGCATGGC
>NZ_JBLTJC010000842.1:0-857 GCF_048158785.1 Streptomyces colwelliae
GCGTTGGCGTGGCTGGATTCGGAGCGGGCGGGGCTGGTGTCGGCGGTGCAGTGGGCGCGGGAGGAGCGGTACGCGGACACGGCGGTGCGGCTGTCGCAGTGCCTGGGGGAATATCTGGACTGGCGGCGCTCTTTCGACGACTTAATCACGGTGTGCGGTACCGCGCGGGAGGCCGCCCACCGCGCCGGTAATCAGATAGACGGGGCCATCGCGTGGAACAGCCTCGGCAACGCCCTGCGGGAGGCGGGCCGGGGAGAGGAGGCCATTGACGCCCACACCCACGCCCGCGACCTGTACCAAACCGCCGGGGACCGCCACCGCGAGGCCAGCGCGTGGAACAACCTCGGCAACACCCTGCGGCAGACGGGCCGGGCGGAGGAGGCCATCGACGCCCACACCCACGCCCGCGACCTGTACCAAACCGCCGGGGACCGCCACCGCGAGGCCATAGCGTGGAACAGCCTCGGCGGCGCTCTGCGGGAGGCGGACCGGGCGGAGGAGGCCATCGACGCCCACACCCACGCCCGCGACCTGTTCCAGGCCGTCGGGGACCGCCATGGCGAGGCCCTCGCGTGGAACAACCTCGGCGTCGCCCTGCGTTCCACGGGCCTGGTGGAGGAGGCGGTTGAGGCCTACGAGAAAGCCCTGGAAGGCTGCCGAGAGTTCGACGACTGGTACCGGGCGGGCCGCACCCTCTTGAACCTCGCTCTCGCCCACCAGCGTGCCGCCCGCCCCGCCGAAGCCCGCGCCCACTACCTCCAGTCCGCCGACGCCTACACCCGAGCCAACGCCCCCACCGAAGCCGCCGCCGCCCAATCCCGCGCAGACGCATTGACCTGACTAGACCCTCTCTCTTA
>NZ_JBLTJC010000843.1:0-854 GCF_048158785.1 Streptomyces colwelliae
TGTATAAGAGACAGGGTCTGGCTGGCGGGCGGGCGCGGCTGAGGGCCAGGTGGGCGCTGGTGGCCGCCGGGTGGGCGCGGCTGGTGGCTTGGCGGGTCTGGGCTGGAGGCCAGGCGGGTCTGGGCTGGAGACCAGGTGGGCGCGGCTGAAGGCCAGGGGGCGCTGGTGGGCGCGGCTGGAGGCCAGGTGGAGGCCCACCTACCGACGAGTACGGACGCGGGATATCATCTTCGTCGCCATGCAGACGAATCCCACGCACACCAGCCTGGTCGCGATCGGCGACTCCTTCACCGAGGGCATGTCGGACCTGCTCCCGGACGGCACCTACCGGGGCTGGGCCGACCTCCTCGCCGGCCGGATGGCCGCCCGGACGCCCGGCTTCCGGTACGCCAACCTCGCCGTGCGCGGCAAGCTGATCGCGCAGATCGTCGAGGAGCAGGTCGGCCCGGCGGCCGCCATGCAGCCCGATGTGATCACGCTGGTGGGCGGCCTGAACGACACCCTGCGCCCCAAGTGCGACATGGGCCGCGTCCGCGCTCTCCTGGAAGAGGCCGTCGAACGCCTCACCCCGGCCTGCAAACACCTGGTGCTGATGCGCAGCCCCGGCCGCCAGGGCCCGGTCCTACAGCGCTTCCGCCCCCGCATGGAGGAACTCTTCGCCTGCGTCGACGACCTTGCCGCCCGCCACGGCGCCCTCGTCGTCGACCTGTACGGCGCTCCCTCGCTCGGCGACCCGCGCGCGTGGGACGTCGACCGTCTCCACCTCACGGATGAGGGCCACCGCCGCGTCGCCGAGGCGGTCTGGCAGACCCTCGGCTACGAGGCGGAGGACCTGGACTGGCGCACCCCGATGC
>NZ_JBLTJC010000844.1:0-854 GCF_048158785.1 Streptomyces colwelliae
GGGGGAGGTCGGCCGGGGCACCTTCGTCCGGGCCGCGGCTGCGGGGCCGTACGGGCGGGCGATCGTCGAGGCGGCGACCACCGCGCCGGTGAACCTGGAGCTCAACTACCCTTCCGCGCCCGGCCAGTCGGAGCTGCTGGCCCCCGCTCTCGCGCCCCTCCTCCGCCCCGACGTCCTGACCGAGGCCCTGCGCCCGGCCCCGGCCACCGGCACGGCGGCGGCCCGCGCGGCGGTGGCGGAGCTGCTGGCCACGCCCACCTGGCGCCCCGCCCCCGACCGCGTCCTCTTCAGCGGCAACGCCCGTCAGGCCATCGCCGCCACCCTCGCCTCCCTCGTCCGGCCGGGCGGCCGGGTCGGGGTCGAGCCGTTGACGTATCCGCTGGTCAGGGAGATCGCGGGGCGGCTCGGGGTCGTGCTCGTCGCGTTGGAGGCGGACGGGGACGGACTGCGCCCGGAGTCGGTCCGTGCCGCGCATCGCACCGCGCCCCTCTCCGCGCTCTACCTCCAGCCGACGCTCCACAACCCGACCTCCGTGACGACGAGTGAGGAGCGGAGGATCGAAATCGCCGATGTCGTGCGGGAGTTGGGGCTGCCCGTCGTCGAGGACCGCATCTGGTCCTTCCTCCATCCGGACTCCCCCGCGCCGCTCGCCGCCCACGCCCCCGGTCTCGTGCACGTCGTGGACGGGCTGTCGAAGCGGGTCGCGCCGGGGCTCACCGTCGGGTTCCTCGTCGTGCCGGAGGGGCGGGTCGACGAGGTGGGTGTGGCGATCCGGTCGGGCAGCAGCCGCGCCGCCTTGTGCACCTCGGCGTTGGCGTCCGGGTCCGTCGACCCGCGCCCCGTCGAGGACACCC
>NZ_JBLTJC010000845.1:0-848 GCF_048158785.1 Streptomyces colwelliae
GTAGACGAAGCCGTCCAGTTCCACCACGTCCGGCCAGCTGTGCTCGTTGTCGTGGAGGTAGGACACCTGCGCGCCCCGCAGGTCCACGGTGCCGGACGGCGGTCGGGCGAGGGTGAAGTCGAAGTCGGCAACCTGCATCAGAAGGCCGGCCAGGGCCGGGCCCTCACCGTCGGGTGCTGCGTTCAGGACGGCTCCTTCGAAGGTCAGGCTGTCCGAGACCCGGGCGCCCCGCAGCCTCACCGTCCCGTCCGCGGTGAAGCCTCCGGAGAAGTTGAGCGTCGACGCCACCACGTTGTCCAGGGCCAGGGCCAGTCCTCGCGGACCGGGGCGCCCCAGCGGCACGGGGCACTCCAGGTGTGCACCCTGCATGTACAGTCCACCCGGCAACTGCGCTCCCAGCAGGCGTATACCGCCACGGGCGGTGAACCCGTGCATGCAGAAGACACCGCCCCCCATGTCAAGGCCGTCCGCGATCACGGACCACCCCTCGGACACACACACCCGCGTGCCATTCAGCACCAACTCGCCTGCCACCGAGGCATTCAGAAGATCCAGGCACCCCTCCACCCGCGACCGCGACAGGTCGAGGTGCCCCTCGACACGCACCAGAGCGACGTCGAGGCCAGGCAGCCAGCTGTCCACCATGCGGATCGTCCGGGTCGACGCGCCTTGGAGCTTCGGCGCGTTCTCGAACCAGCACTCCTCGAACCGGAGAGCCTGACCGAGCTCCACGTCCGACAGATCCAGACAGCCACTTATCCGTGCGCCGGACAGCTTCAGGCAGGCGGCGACGCCTTGTTGCGTGGCATTCGCACCCGAGAGCAGCGCCGCGAGCACGCTGGCTCGAA
>NZ_JBLTJC010000846.1:0-841 GCF_048158785.1 Streptomyces colwelliae
CCGCCGTACAGCTCCGGCATCCGGTACTCGAAGTGGGTGGCGGCGTCCAGAGGGACGGCCGCCGTCGCGTGGGGACGCTTCGTGGCCAGGCGCTGTTCCTGCGAGGTGTCGTTCGTGAGTCAGGGCACCTGGGCCCACGTGCGCGTCAGCGGTCAGCCGAAATGGTCGCGCCTCGTCGGCGGACAGAGCGATTCGGGAGCGGTCGCCGTGCGGGCCGAGGACAACGTGGCCGGGCGTTCTGGCAGGGGCATTGCAGACCCTCCATCAGATTTCCCTTTGAAATCTCCATGAGCACGTTAGTGACGAGCTGTGGACATGGGCAACAGTGGCACGAGGATGACAGCAATCCGACAGGTGACCCCGTCAACTCCCGCTCTTGGGGCGGAAATTGACGCCGGCGACAACCACACGACCGACCCGGACTACCCCTGCCGGCTGTCGACGGCCCGGGGTCCGACCGGAGCGGGCCGGGTCCACGGGATCAGTGCCGGAACGCGGGCTCGGTAGGCGTCGTAGGACGCTCCGAACCGCCCGGCCATCATCCCGTCCTCTATGCGCACCCGGCGCAGCAGCCACGGCACAGCCACCGCCAGGAACACGATCCACACGCCGAAGCCGCAGGCCAGCATCCCGCCGAGGACCAGGCCGAGGAGCCCGGTGTAGATGGGGTGCCGCACTATTCGGTACGGGCCCTCGGTGCGCAGTTCGTGGTGTTCGTGGACGAGCGGGATGCTGGCCCACATGGCGCCCAGCACCCAACGGGCCCACAGCAGCAGCGCGGTGGAGGCGACGGCGAGCAGGGCGCCCAGGATCGCGAGCTCGGGCTGCCAGTACTGGAGGT
>NZ_JBLTJC010000847.1:0-829 GCF_048158785.1 Streptomyces colwelliae
CGGGCAGTAAACACCACTTGATCACCGACGCGACCGGCATCCCTCTGGCCGCTACCCTGACTGGCGGCAACCGCAATGACGTCACCCAGCTGATCCCACTCCTGGAGGCGATCCCGCCGGTACGGGGCAAACGCGGTCGGCCCCGTCGCCGCCCCACCGTGGTCCTGGCCGACCGTGGCTACGACCACGACAAGTACCGCCGCCTGGTCTGGGACCTCGGTGTAAAACCACTGATCGCCCGCCGGGGCACCGAGCACGGCTCCGGACTTGGCACACAACGCTGGGTTGTGGAGCGAGCCTTTGCCCACCTGCACTGGTTCCGCCGCCTGCGGATCCGCTGGGAGATACGCGACGACATTCACGAAGCCTTCCTCACTCTCGGATGCGCACTGCTCTGCTGGCGACGGCTCAACTCAGCTGTCGCCCGCTAGTTTTTCTGCAGCGCGCGGGTGACACCCGCGATGACGGCGGTCGTCAGCACCCAGCCGAAGGCGATCAGCAGGTAGGCCAGCCACTGGAGACTGCCATTCGACCAATACCAGGCCGTGCGCTGACCCAGACCACCGATGGGGACCAAGAGGTCGAGTGTGTAGACGAGAGGCTGGAACGGGACGCTGTCGCCTTGTTGGACCGGGTGGGGGGCGTGCATGCTGAAGGTCAGTGTGCCCAGCAGGGTCAGCGCGAGGAGCCAGACGCCGGCCAGCCAGGGACGGTAGCCGTATCCGACCGTCACGTCGAGCAGATGCCCCCACGCCCGTGTCACCGGATGCAGCGTGCTGCGGCGGTGACGCTGTTTGGCCAGGAGCACCCGGCGGGCATCGTTGTCGTG
>NZ_JBLTJC010000848.1:0-827 GCF_048158785.1 Streptomyces colwelliae
GTGCCGATGAGGAGGGCCTCGCGTGGGGTGGCGAGCACGGTCTCGATGCGTTCGTCGGCGTCGCCGAAGTGGATGCCGCGGGCGCCCAGGTAGCCGTAGAAGGAGGAGTCGGGCTCGAAGTCCGTGTCCAGGTGCGGGACTCGGGCGACGGAGACATAGGTGCTTTCGAGGCCGACCCGCTCGTCGTCGGCGAGCAGGACGCGCTCCAGGTGCCAGACGGGTTCGCCGCGGGTCAGGCCGGTTTCGGCGGCGAGCGCGTCGGTGCAGGGGAAGCGGTCGAGCGTGACGAGGCTGCGGCCCGGGGTGCGCCCCTGCCGCCGTACGCCCTCGGTGTAGCTGGCCAGGGACAGCGGCTGCTCCAGTTTGGGACCCGCGACGACCGTGCCGCGGCCCTGCCGGCGCAGCCTGCCCTCCAGCACGAGTTCGCGCAACGCCTGCCGCACGGTCTCGCGGGCGACCTCGTACCGCTCGGACAGGTCGCGCTCCGTGGGGATCAGGCCGCCCTCCCCCAACTCGTCGACGAGCACGGCGATTTGCGCCTTGACCGCGTAGTACTTGGGGATGCGGCCGTGCTCCGGGATGCCGGAGCGGACGGGGGCGCCGGGGGCCTGGTCGTTCGGGTAGTCCACGGGGAGATCGTCGCAGAAGCGCGGGGCCGCGCTAGCGGCGCCTCCGGGCCAGCAGCAGGGTGCCGGTGGTGACGAGGAGGACGGAGACGGCGGCGAGGACGAGGTGTTCGGTGCCGATTCCGGTGCGGGCGAGTTCGTCGGTGAACGAGAGGTCCTCGGCAGGCGCGGTGGCGGTGGGAGCGGGAGTCGTCGTGGGGG
>NZ_JBLTJC010000849.1:0-809 GCF_048158785.1 Streptomyces colwelliae
GGCCATGGGGCTTCCGGGGCTTCCGGGGCTTTGAGAATGAGCGCCTCCGCCCCGGCATCCCCGGGCTCTCGGGCCTGACCGCCCTCCCGGTTCCGGGGACGTGGGGCCGACCGGCGACCTGGCTCGCAGAGCCTTGAGGCCGACTGCCCTGCAGGCTCCGGGACTTGGGCCCGGCCTACTGCCAAGCTCACCGAGCCTTGGGATCGGCTACCGTCCCAGTTCCGGGGGGGCCGGGACCCACTGGTCGCGGGGCTTCTGGGGTTTCGGGAATCAGCGCCACCGCCCCAGCATCCTGGGCGCCTCGGGCAGACCGCCCTCCCGGCTCCAGGGACTTGGAGCCGACCGGCGGCCCCGCTCGCAGAGCTTTGAGGCCGACTGCCGTGCAGGCTCCGGGACTTGGGCCCGGCCTACTGCCAAGCTCACCGAGTCTTGGGATCAGCTAGCGTCCCGGTTCCGGTGGCCCGGGACCCACTGGCCGCAGGGCATCTTGGGTTTCGGGAATCAGCGCCACCGCCCCAGCATCCCGAGCGCCTCGGGCCCGACCGCCCTCCCGACTCCGGGGACGTGGAGCCGACCGGCGACCCGGCTCGCCGAGCCTTGGGACCAACTGCCGCCCCGGTTCCGGGAGTTCGGGACCCGCTGACCACCATGCTTCCTGAGCTTTGCCACCTCGCCCGCTGCCCCGGCTTCCCGGATCTTGAGACCAACCGCCGCGGCAGTTCCTGGAGCTTCAGGACTTACCGGCAGGCCGGCTCTTCCTCAGTTCAGGATCTGCCGGCGATCCCGCTCCTCTTCCCTCCCCCCCGCTT
>NZ_JBLTJC010000850.1:0-806 GCF_048158785.1 Streptomyces colwelliae
GGGTGAAAGGAGGGGGGTGATCAGGGGCGGGCGTATTCATCGAGGTTCTCGCCGAGCAGTTCGCGCAGCCGGCCGAGCGCGCGGACGCACCGGGTACGTACGGCGGCCGAGCTGACGTGCATCACGTCGGCGGTCTCCTCGACGGACCGGTCCTCCCAGTACCGCAGGACGACCACGGCGCGGTCCTTGGCGGGCAGCCGGGAGAGGGCCTGGAGCAGGGTCAGCCGCAGCGGTGTGTCGGTGCCCGGGGCGCCAGGGTCGGGTAGGTCGGGCAGTGCGTCGGTGGCGCGCTCGGTGCTGCTGCGGCGCCGCTGGTGGGCGAGGTAGGTACGGGTGAGGACGGTCTGGGCGTACCCGGCGGGGTTGCCGACCCGGGACAGCCGCCCCCAGCCGACGTACAGCTTGCCGAGGGTCTCCTGCACCAGATCCTCGGCGAGATGCGTGTCCCCGGCGGTCAGCAGACAGGCGGACCGATAAAGATGCCCCGCACGCGCGGCGGCGAACTCCTCGTACGCATCGGCCCGTTCCTGTCGTCTCACGCCTGATCCCCCTGCCCCCGGCGGTCCCGGTACCGGCACCGCCCTTACTTGTACTGATGCAGTGGGCACACAGAAATGTTTCAGGTCGACCACCTCGCCGCCCGGATTCAGCACAGCGGAGGGCGGGATGTGGGGCTGGAGGACCGAGAAAACACACGCGGCACGGGCGCTGTGGGCAGGCCGGGCACGATCCCCGCCGACTGCTCCCTCGACGCGGTGCGTTCGCCGGCCGCCCGAAGTTCGGTGCGGGCCTGGTCTCCCCAAGTA
>NZ_JBLTJC010000851.1:0-805 GCF_048158785.1 Streptomyces colwelliae
CCCTCGCCGACCGACTCGCCCTCGGTGTCGCCTCCGTCGTCGCGCTGCTGGACCCCGGTTGCGTGGTCCTCGGCGGCGAGGTCGGGCAGGCCGGCGGCGATGAACTCGCCGTACGGGTCGCCGAGCGGATCGTCCGCATGTCCCCTTTGCCCGCAGAGGTACGCCCGAGCGTCCTCGGCGGCGCCGCGGTCCTGCGCGGGGCGTTGCTGACAGCGCAGGACGGTGCGCAGAACGACCTGTTCGGATAGTCAACGGGGCTACCCGGCCGCACGGGTCACCAGGCTGAACGGGGCGCACGGCGCGGCCGGCAACTCCCTTGTGCTGGCCGCTTCTTGACTGCGCCCGGCCCGGTGCGCGAAGCGACCTGTTCGGATGGTCAACGGGTCGCCTGGCCGCACGGTCCGCACGGCGTGGCCCCGCCAACTCCCGCGTGCTGCCCGCTTCTTGGCTGTCCCCGGCCCGGCATGCCCTGCGTCGGCCATCACGGCGACGGAGCCGCCCCACCGCAGGAAGCCGTCCGGGATCGCCGTCAACGGTCCAGGGTCAGACACCCCGGTTCGGTCCTCAACCCCCGTGCGCGGCCTGCGTCTTGACTGCCCTCGGCGCTACGTACGTCAACCGGGCGGGGGTAGACGCCCGACACTGCCGCCAACTCCCGCACACAGCCCCGCTCTTGGCCGTCCGACTAACCCACGCAGATCGCCGAGGCCAACAAGCGACTCGTCGACACCGTCGGGCAAGGCGGGGCCAACTTCGTCCAGAACGCGATCCTCGGCCCCTTGAAGGACAAGCGCGTCTCTACGAT
>NZ_JBLTJC010000852.1:0-803 GCF_048158785.1 Streptomyces colwelliae
GTCCCGTACTGCGGACTCCTCGCCGCCCTCCCCGCCTCCACCAAGTGCTCCAGGTACCGCCGAGCCGTGATCCGGGAAATCCCCACCGCCTCGGCGACTCCCGCCGCAGTGAGCCCTTCCCCGCAGTCCCGCAGAGTGACAGTCACCCGCTCCAACGTCGGCGCGCTCAACCCTTTCGGCAGCGCAGCGGGCGAAGGCGCACGCAGAGTGGCCAACGCCCGGTCGACCTCGTCCTGGCCGCTCGCCTCGCCCGCCGCCGCATGGAACTCGGCATACCGCACCAGCCGATCCCGAAGGGTCGCGAACGTGAACGGCTTCAGTACGTACTGGACGACCCCCAGCGACACCCCCTCCCGCACCACGGCCAGATCCCGCGCCGACGTCACCGCGATGACGTCGGCGTGATACCCGGCCGCCCGCAAGGACCGCGCGAGTTGCAGCCCGTGCGCGTCCGGCAGATGCAGGTCCAGCAGCAACAGGTCCACCTGGGTGCGTTCCAGCGCCCGCCGCGCCTCCGCACCGGTGTGCGCCTTGCCCACCGCCACGAACCCCGGAACCCGTCCTACGTACATCACGTGCGCGTCGGCGGCGACGGGATCGTCCTCCACGATGAGGACGCGGATCGGCTCGGCCGTAGTCATGAGGTGCCACCTTTGGAAACAGAACCCTGGGACGACGCCCGGACACCACCGGCATCCGAACTCCCACCAGTACCCGAACCCGAACCCGAACTCGCACGCGCACCCGCGCCCGAATTCGCATCCGCGCCCATAGCCGAACTCGCCCCCGAACTGTCTCTTATA
>NZ_JBLTJC010000853.1:0-792 GCF_048158785.1 Streptomyces colwelliae
GGTGTCATGCGAGTCAACCGACCGTATCCACCCGGGAGTAGGACCCACATGGGCCCACAGACCCATGCCCCCGCCCGCCGTATCCGGATATCGTCCCGGCGTGCGCCTGATTCTGATCCTCGTGGGTGCCCTGTGGGGCGCGTCGTCGGGCCTCCTGCTGCCCCGCGCCGCCCACCGCCTCTCCGTGGACCCCGAGGAACCCTGGAACGGGGAGTGCCCCGACGGCCACCCGATCACGGGCCCCTTCGACGGCTGGCTCGGCCGAGCCAGCTGCACCAACGCCACCACCATCGACACCACCAGCGGCGCATACGGAAACCGGCCGCCGGCTCCCGCCTCCAGCACATGCCGGGACCGCAACCGCGGCAACCCCAGTCGCCCCGGCTTCATCGTGTGGACGGCGATGACCTTCAAGTCCCGGTCCAGGTAAGCCACATCGATCGGGAACCGCATCCGGAACGTGTGCACACTGCTCGCCGGCGAGAGCAGCATCGCCCCGTCGATCGCGTCCCGGCCGAGCAGCCCCTTCGTACGCGCCCGGTACGAGGTCGCCAGCTCCAGCGGGACGGTGGCCTCCCTCGCGGTCCCGTGCACGATCAGCTTTCCGCGCCCGTCACTCCAGCGTCGTCCCATGTCAGGTCACCTTCCTGCGCCACTTCGGAACCGGTGTCATGCGAGTCAACCGACCGTATCCACCCGGGAGTAGGACCCACATGGGCCCACAGACCCATGCCCCCGCCCGCCGTATCCGGATATCGTCCCGGCGTGCGCCTGATTCTGATCCTCGTGGGT
>NZ_JBLTJC010000854.1:0-791 GCF_048158785.1 Streptomyces colwelliae
GCACGACATCCACCGGGCGGCAGCCGCCGCGGGCCGCACCCCCGACGCGATCACCCCGGCCCTCTTCGTCACCGTACGAATCGACGAGGACGTACAGCACGCCCGAAAAGCGACGGACGACTACGCCCGCGCCACCTACGGCATGCCCCTGCCCGAACTGGAGAAGATCCAGGCCGTCGCCGCGGGCACCGCCGAGCAGGTCACCGAGCGTCTGAGCCGGTACGTCGGCGCCGGCGCCCGGCACCTCGTCACCCGCCTGGCCGCCCTGAACCTGCCCGCCCAACGCGAGCAGCTGGAGCGCGCGGCCGCACTGATCCCCCACCTCCGTGTGTGACCACGACCCCGAACCGGCGTTCGTCCCGGACAATGGGCGTGTGCTGGAAATGACACGCGAGACGTTCGAAGAGCTGGTGAGTGAGGCCCTGGACCGGATCCCGCCGGAGCTGACGCGGGTCATGGACAACGTGGCCGTGTTCGTCGAGGACGAACCCGACCCGTCCGACCCCGAGCTCCTCGGCCTCTACGAGGGCACACCCCTGACCGAACGCGGCGAGTGGTACGCCGGGGTCCTCCCCGACCGGATCTCCATCTACATGGGCCCGACCCTGCGCTACTGCGCGACCACGGAGGACGTCGTCCACGAGGTCGCCGTCACCGTCGTCCACGAGGTCGCCCACCACTTCGGCATCGAGGACGAGCGCCTGCACGAACTGGGCTGGGGCTGACCCCACTCCCGCGACCCGTCCCGCACACCTGCCCCCACTCCCGCGGACGGTCCCGCATACCTGCCC
>NZ_JBLTJC010000855.1:0-778 GCF_048158785.1 Streptomyces colwelliae
CCCGCCCCGGTGTTCTCCCCGGACTTGGGCATGAAGAGCATGGCGTACGCGATCGCGCCGGCCAGCAGCAGGAAGACGAGGATCAGCAGGGTCCGGCCAAGTCGGCGCGGCGACCCGCCGACCTCCTCCTTCGCGCGCTTGTGCCGGCCGTGCGGACTGGTCGCGGGCAGCCCGGCCCGCCGCCTGCGCACCAACTCGCCGCGCCGCCGCACGATCGGCAGCCGCCGGGGGTCGGTCGGCGGGGTGGCGACGACGTAGGTACCGGCCTCGGGCTCGGGCGCCGAACGCACCAACGACCGCAGCCAGCCCCGCAGTTCCTCGAAGTCGAGCCGCTCGGTCGGGTCCTGCCGCAGCAGGGACTCCACGATCGGCCGCAGCGGCCCGCACTCCTCGGCGAAGGCGGGCGGCTCCGCACACACGAGCTGCACCAGCTCGGCGGTCGTCTCCTCCGGATACGGCGCATGCCCCTGTACGGCCCGGAAGAGCAGCGCCCCGAGCGCCCACAGGTCGGTCGCGGGCCCGATCGGCGCGGCCAACTGCCAGTTCTCATGCACCGGCACAGCCTGCTCAGGCGCCCACCGCTCGGTGACGGGCCCGACGACAGTCATCCGCACCTGCCGCGCCCGCTCGGCGGCCAGCGCGGTGGCGGGGCCACGGCGAGCGGGGGTACCGGCGGAGGCGAGTTCGTCCCAACGGGCAGGGGGTTGAGGGGAGTTACCGGGGACGGGAGCGGGAACGGGGGCTGTGGCGTGGACCGGCGGAATGGGTCCGTCCAGGC
>NZ_JBLTJC010000856.1:0-775 GCF_048158785.1 Streptomyces colwelliae
CCGTCCCAGCCTTGCCAGATGTTGTCTCAGATTCAGATTATGTCGCTCAATGCGCTGAGTGTAACGCTTGCTGATAACGTGCAGCTTTCCCTTCAGGCGTGATTCATACAGCGGCCAGCCATCCGTCATCCATACCACGACCTCAAAGGCCGACAGCAGGCTCAGAAGACGCTCCAGTGCGGCCAGAGTGCGTTCACCGAATACGTGCGCAACAACCGTCTTCCGGAGCCTGTCATACGCGTAAAACAGCCAGCGCTGGCGCGATTTAGCCCCGACATAGCCCCACTGTTCGTCCATTTCCGCGCAGACGATGACGTCACTGCCCGGCTGTATGCGCGAGGTTACCGACTGCGGCCTGAGTTTTTTAAATGGCGGAAAATCGTGTTGAGGCCAACGCCCATAATGCGGGCGGTTGCCCGGCATCCAACGCCATTCATGGCCATATCAATGATTTTCTGGTGCGTACCGGGTTGAGAAGCGGTGTAAGTGAACTGCAGTTGCCATGTTTTACGGCAGTGAGAGCAGAGATAGCGCTGATGTCCGGCGGTGCTTTTGCCGTTACGCACCACCCCGTCAGTAGCTGAACAGGAGGGACAGCTGATAGAAACAGAAGCCACTGGAGCACCTCAAAAACACCATCATACACTAAATCAGTAAGTTGGCAGCATCACCATTAAGCCAGTCTGAATATCACCGAGAATAGCGCCAGTTAGGGTACAAACGATTATCGGGCGGAATAAATATAAGGGTTCCAGCCAAAAATCAATCCCCAGAA
>NZ_JBLTJC010000857.1:0-774 GCF_048158785.1 Streptomyces colwelliae
GGGTCGTGGTGGTGCGCGGCGGGGCCGCGGTCGAGGGTCCGGGACGGTCCGCCCGCTGGACGGGAAGGTCCCCGTCCACGCTGCGCTGCACCGCCCCATCGGGTGAGGCGGCCCCGGGCAGCGACAGTTCGGGAGCGGAACCCCGGGCCAGTTTCCGGCCGTTGGCGCCGGCGCTCCTCTCGAACGGGTCGTCCGGGTGGGAGACCTTCTCGCCCCGGCCGTTGTCGGTACCGGGCACGGGCCCCAGGGCCTGCTGGCGTACGTGGTCGACCTCTTCGTACATCACCTCGTCCTCGACGCGGTCGCCGCCGAGCACGATGTGCGAACCGGTGGTGTAGGCCAGGGCGCCGAGCTCCTCGGCCGAGCGCTGGGCGACGGGGTTGTCGTGCACGCGTACATGGCCGAAGTCCATGTCGTAGGCCCGCTCGGCCCGTTGAAGGATGCGGGGCTCCAGGGGACGCCCCGGGGAGCCGACGGCGTCGACGACGGACGCCCGCCGCTGCACCGGTACGGCCCCCTCGGCGGCGCGCGCCTCCGACCCGCCGTGCTGCTCCTCACCGCGCTGCTCGTCCCGGGCCCGCTGGATCGCACGGGCCACCGCGGCGTTCCCGGCGGCCTGTTGGAGCGCGGTGAGCGGGGGCAGGGCGGCGGCGGGGCGAGCCGCGGGCCGAGGCGCGGGGCGTCCGCCGGTACGGTCACCGCTCGGACGGTTCTCTCCCTGGACGCGCATGTGCGGTTCCCCTTTGGTCGGCGGGTGCCCTTGCCTGCTACGGG
>NZ_JBLTJC010000858.1:0-773 GCF_048158785.1 Streptomyces colwelliae
CCTCGACCCCGCCGCCCTCGACGAGGCCCTCACCGCGCTGCCCGGCCCCCGCGGCTCCGTCCTGGTCGCCGCCACCGCCGGCACCACCGACGCCGGACTCATCGACCCGCTCCCCGAGATCGCCGGCCTGTGCGCCGCCCACGGCGCCCGCCTCCACATCGACGCCGCCTACGGCGGAGGCCTCGTCTTCAGCGACCGCCACCGCGACAAACTCGCCGGCCTCGACCGCGCCCACACCGTCACCCTCGACCTGCACAAACTCGGCTGGCAGCCCGTCGCCGCCGGCCTCCTCGCCGTACGACACCCCCGCGACCTCGCCGCCCTCACCCAGCGCGCCGACTACCTCAACGCCGACGACGACACCGAAGCGGGCCTGCCCGACCTCCTCGGCCGCTCGATGCGCACCACCCGCAGACCCGACGTCCTCAAACTCGCCGTCACCCTGAAAACCCTCGGCCGCACCGGACTCGGCACCCTCGTCGACCAAGTCTGCGCCCGCGCACGGGAGTTCGCCGCCCTCATCCGCGACCACCCCGGCTTCGAGCTGTACGACCCACCCGTCATCAGCACCGTCCTGTTCCGGCCCGCCGAAGCCACCGACGACGCCGTGGCCGCCGTACGCCGCCAACTCCTCACCGAGGGACGGGCCGTCCTCGGCCGGGCCGCGCTAGACGGCCGCCTCTGGCTCAAGGCCACCCTCCTCAACCCCCACACCCGGCCCGACGACCTGGCCGCCCTCCTGAAACTGGTGGAAGGAAACACCCCCCGATGAG
>NZ_JBLTJC010000859.1:0-768 GCF_048158785.1 Streptomyces colwelliae
GGTCAAGGAGATTCTGGCGGCGGGTGGGGAGGCTGTCGCTGTTGCCGATGACATCTCGACGATGGCGGGTGGGCAGCGGGTTGTCGATGTCGCGGTGTCTTCGTTCGGGCGGGTTGATGGGGTGGTGTGCGTTGCCGGGATTTTGCGGGAACGGATGCTTTTCAATATGTCCGAGGAGGAGTGGGATCCGGTTCTGGCCACTCATCTGAAGGGGACGTTCACTGTTTTTCGGGCGGCTTCTGCGGTTATGCGGAAGCAGCGGGCCGGGACCTTGATCGGGTTCACCAGCGGGAATCATCAAGGGTCGGTTTCTCAGGCCAATTACAGTGCGGCCAAGGGTGGGATCATTTCGCTCGTGCGGAGCGCTGCGCTGGGGTTGAACAAGTATGGGGTTACCGCTAACGCGGTGGCGCCTGTTGCTCGTACGCGGATGTCTGCGAACGTTCCTATGGAGTTGGCGGAGATCGGGTCGCCGGAGGATGTTGCGGCGCTTGTTGTCTATCTGCTGTCTGAGCGGGCTCGGGAGGCTGGGATTACCGGGCAGGTTTATACGGTTGCCGGGGAGAAAATTGCGGTTTGGGCGCAGCCGCGGGAGTTGAGGGCGGCGTATGCGTCTGGTGGGTGGACTGCTGAGAAGATCGCGGAGTTTTTGCCGGGGTCGGTTGGGGTGGATCCGATGCCGATGCTTTCTCGGTTGCAGGAGATGGAGCGGGCTGCGCGGGAGGGGACTCGACCTAACGCCTAGTGGGGTGGGGAGTTCGGTTGTGG
>NZ_JBLTJC010000860.1:0-763 GCF_048158785.1 Streptomyces colwelliae
CACTGGCGTAAGTGTATAAGAGACAGCCCCCAGCAGCGGGCCCGTCAGCAGGCGCCCCTCCCCGTCCTCCCGTACCGCAAGCCCACCAAGGGCCGTGACTACTGGGTGCTGAACGACGTGCTTCCGGACGTGGATGCCGTACGGGAGCGGTGTCTCGCGAAGGACGACTGGGTCAAGGGGTATCCGTACACGTCGGAGACCTGGCCGGGGCTGCGCACCATGCCGGGGCTCGAACCGGCCGAACTGGGGCGCATCGAGCGGCTGGTGAAGCAGACGATCGGGGTCAAAGAGTTGTGGGTGGAGAAGGCGCCCGGGGGCGGGACGCTCAACCACAACTGCATCCAGGTCGTCGGGAAGGGCGAGAGCGAGCCCCGGCCGCACACCGACTCCCGCGCCCTGTGCCGGTACGCCGCCGTGCTGTACCTCAACCCCTCCGTGCCGAAGGGCTGCGGGACCAGTTTCTACCGGCAGCAGATGCCCGGTGGGCGGCTCGGTGGCAACGTCGTCCAGGCCCCGCACAACAACCTCGTCGAGGCGTTGGGTACGAGGTTCGTCGCGCCGGACGCCTTTGAAGAGGACGTTCGCGTGCCGCACAAGTACAACAGCCTGCTGCTCTACAACGCCAACCTCGTGCACAGCGCGACCGGTTACCACGGCAGCACGCTGGAGGAGAAGCGGATGACCGCCGTCTTCTTCTGGATGGCCTGAGCACTGGAGGAGCTGAGCACTGGATGGGCTGACCCCAACACCCCCGTCCCTACGG
>NZ_JBLTJC010000861.1:0-759 GCF_048158785.1 Streptomyces colwelliae
ACAGTCGTTCAACTGCGTCTGAGCCAGGTGCGGTTGCGGCCGAGTCCGGCTCCAGCTCCGGCTCCGGCTCCGGCGTGGACTCGGGCTCCGGCGCCGGCTCGGGCTCGGGCTCGGGCTCGGGCTCGGCGAAAGCTGGGCGGGCGTTGTGCCACGGGGCGTCCGCGCTGCGGGGAGCGGCGGGGGGCCGGCCGGTGCTGCCCTCTCGTGCCGGTTTCGGTGCCGGCGCCGGTCCCTGTGGTGGTTCTGCCGCAGGGGTCGATTCCGGTTCCGCCGCAGGTGCCGGGGTCTGTGTCGGCGCCTGTTGCGATGCCGAGCCGCCGCTCGCGCTGCGCGACCGGCGAGGGGTCGCCGCACCCGTCCCCTGTTGACTCGCCGAGCCCTCCGAGGCGCTGCGTGCGCGGCGCGGCGCGGCCGGGGTTCCCGAACCCTGCTCACCGCGACCGGACTTGGTCCCGTCACCGGCATCTCGGTCCTGGTCCTGCCCCTGACCCTGGTCCCGGCCCTGGCTCACCGAACCCTCGCTCGCGCTACGCGCCCGGCGCGGCCCAGCAGGCGGCACCGCAGGCCCGCGAACGCCCTCGGCCGACTGAGCCTGTGCCTGCGCCTGCCCCTCGGCCGGAGGCACCGCCCCCTCACTCACCGGCGCTGCCCTCTCGACCGGCGGCGTTTCACTTCCGGCCAACGCCCCCGCACCCTCAGCAGACGGCACTTCACTCCCGGCCGGTACCCCGGCACCCCCAGCCGACGGCACTTCACCCT
>NZ_JBLTJC010000862.1:0-756 GCF_048158785.1 Streptomyces colwelliae
GTCGAAGGGGGGCAACTTCGGGGACGCAGCCATCACACAGCCTCCGGCACTAAAAACTATCACCGCTAGTTACGACGACGGGCCCGACGTTACGACGACGGCTCGGGCACGTCCAGCACAGCCACAAACCGGGCGACCGCGCCCACGTCCGAGCCCCGGGGCCCGCAGCCGCCAGCGGCGAGGCACCCCCACAAGACACGTCCACCCCTCGATTGCCCGTAAACGGGCGGTGCGTGGGTGGGAGAGGTGTTGGTCAGGCTGAGACGCGGGACTGTGTGACTTCCCTGGGGGCAGGCACACCCACCGCAGCCGCAGGCGCCTCGCACTGCATCACCCGGGGCAGCCTCAACGCCATCACCGCCCCCAGCAACAGCAACCCCGCACTCACGAGCAACGTGACATGCAGGCCGTGGACGAAAGCGTGCCGCGCCGCGTCACGCAGGGCGGCGCCACGTACCCCGCCCAGCCGCGCGGCGACGTCGTACGCCTCGCCCAGCGAATGCCCCGCGGACGCCGACGCGGACGCCGGTACACCGGGAACGGACGACAGCCCGGGCGCGTACGCCGCGTTCATCACGCTGCCGAGAAGCGCGATGCCGATGCCCGCGCCGAGTTGGTAGGAGGTCTCGCCTATCGCCGCCGCGCCCCCCGCCTGGGCCGGCGGCGCCTCGCTCAGCATCGACTCGTACGCCCCGAAGAGCGTCATCTCCAGGCCGAAGCCGAGCAGCAGGAACCCGAAGAGCAGCAGCCCGGTGT
>NZ_JBLTJC010000863.1:0-751 GCF_048158785.1 Streptomyces colwelliae
GGGCTTGGGGGCTTACTTTGCCGGGTTCTTCTTAGCGGGGCCTTGGGGGGCCTGCAAACCGCTGGTGTCGAGAGCGAAGCCGAACGGGTCGGGGATGTAGAGTTTCTCGCCGAACGGCTTGGTGAGGCTCTCCTCGTATCCGACCTGGGTCGACGGGGACCAATAGACGGTGGCCTCCTCGTCCTGCATGTTGAGGATGAGGTAGACGGGTACACCCGCCTTCCCGTAAACACTCACCTTCTCGTTCAGATCTGCGCTGCGAGTCGATGTCGAGGTCAGTTCCGCTACGAAGGAGAGGGCCTCACCGTCCAGATGGTGACTGGTGCTCTCACGCGTCGACTCATGGGCTGCGTGAACATCCGGGCCGTACGCCCGCTCGGCTCCCGGGAACACGTACAGTGCCGGGAGGCCACTGATCCGGTGGCCTTCGGGCAGGTACGGGCGCAGCCGATCACAGATCAGGTCCATGACCCTGAGGTAGTAAGCCTTCTGCCACGGCGACACGACGATGTTCCCCCTGATGATCTCGGCCCGATAGCCGTCGGGCACGCCCAACTCGTCGAGGACGTCCAGCATCTCCTCGAAGCTGCCACGAGGCTCAGTGCCGCTCATCACCGGTCGCTCTGCCATGAGTGTCATGATGCGCCCTCCCCTTGATGCGGACCAGCCGGAACTCAGAGTAGTCGCTCACTTACTTCCATGTGATCGGATTCATCCTTCAACCCCACCCCCGTGATCTCCAACTCCCGCG
>NZ_JBLTJC010000864.1:0-750 GCF_048158785.1 Streptomyces colwelliae
CTCCCCTCCCGTCCGCCGAATGGCCCCCGGTCCTACGGTCGTTGCTCGCCGACTCCCGGCAGGACGGGCCCGGCCGGGAGAACCTGTTCGGCACCCTCGCCCACCACCCCGTGCTGGCCCACGCCTGGCTCTCCCTCGCGCGTGTCCTCACCCACGAGGGCACCCTCGGCCACCGCAGGCGGGAGTTGATCGTCCTGCGCGTCGCCCACCGGCTCGACGCGCCCTACGTCCACGGGCGGCACCGCACGCGGGCCGCGGACGCCGGGCTGACGGACGGGGAGACCGACGCGACGGCGGCCGACCTGGCCACCCACCCCTGGCAGCCGGAGGACCGCGCCCTCCTGGAGGCGGCGGACCTGCTGGCCGTCAACTCCTCCCTCCCGGAGGGACTTTGGGACCGGCTCGCGCGCGCCTTGAGCCCCCAGCAGCTCGTCGAACTCCTGGTCCTGGCGGGCCAGACCGCCACCATGTGCACCACGCTCAACACCCTCCGCACCCCCTCCGACCGGCAGCCCTCGCTCACCGTGCTCTTGGACCGCGAACTCTGTTGCAGCGCGGGCCAGTGCGTCGGCGCCGCGCCCGAGGTGTTCGAGCAGGACGCGTCGGACGGCCGGGTGGCCCTGGTCGTCGCGGCGCCGGACGGGCGGTACGCCGACGAGGTGCGCTTCGCCGCCGACCTGTGCCCCAGCGGGGCCATCACGCTCGTCGACCACGAGGAGACAGCCCACCCATGACCGCCCCGACCGTCAC
>NZ_JBLTJC010000865.1:0-739 GCF_048158785.1 Streptomyces colwelliae
CTCCAGCACCTCGGCCTCACGGGCGGTCAGCGGCGAGTCCCCGGCGGAGATCGCGTCGGCGGCCAACTCGGGGTCGACGTAACGGTTTCCGGCATGCACCGTAGATCCGTATGCGCCGGACGCTACCCTCGGCGACCCGTCCACCTCCGCACAACTGGAAGCCCAAGCCGCCCACTCGGAGCCGGAGTTGGACCCGGAGCCCGAGCCCTACAAGGCGATGGCCGCCGACGACGACGAAGAGCTTGGCGAGAGCGGCTCGCCCCACAGCGCGGCGCTCGCCGCAGGCCTCACCGCGGAGTTGGCGCGCGAGGAAGCGGCCACCCCGCCGATCAGCTCGGCCCCTCCTGGGCAGGGTCCCGACACCGCGCTCTGGGACGACGCCTCGCTCCCCCTCTTCCCGCTCCAACCACCGCGCACGGGACGGGAGTTGCTCGCCGATCACGTCACGGCGATGGTGTGCTGCGCGGCGATGGACACCGCCGGCGCGCTGCCCGGCCTCGACTGGCTCGACGGCCCCACACTGCTCGTCAACGGCGAACGGGCGGCCGATCTCGCCCCGAGGGTCCTCAGCCTCGTGGAGGACGGCGACCCGGCTCCGCTGCGGGCCTGGCTGATCGACCTGGGCATACGCCCGGAGAAGCCGGTACGGCTGGTCTGACCCCACCATCGAGCCACCCCATCAACCCCGCCCAACTCCAACGCCCTTAGGGGCGCGGGGAACTGCGCGACCAGCCCCCGC
>NZ_JBLTJC010000866.1:0-727 GCF_048158785.1 Streptomyces colwelliae
CCCCTCACCCCCGACCACATGCTCGGCACGCACGCGCGCCCCGTCGAAGAACACCTCGTTGAACTCACTGGTCCCGGTCAACTGCCGTATGGGCCGCACCTCGACACACCCCGGCTGATCCATCGGCACCAGCAGAAAACTCAACCCCCGATGCCGCCGCGACCCCACCTCGGTCCGAGCCAACACAAAACACCAGTCGGCCTCATGAGCGAGCGAGGTCCAAATCTTCTGCCCGGTGACCCGATAGCTCCCGTCACCGCCATCCCGCACAGCACTGGTCCGCACCCCCGCCAGATCCGACCCGGCCCCCGGCTCGCTGTACCCCTGACACCAGAGTTCGTCCCCCGCGGCAATGGCAGGCAGGAAACGGGACTTCTGCGCATCCGTGCCGTGCGCGATGAGGGTGGGAGCAAGCAAATTCTCCCCGATATGACCGGACCGCGGCGGCGCGGAAGACCGCGCATACTCCTCGGCCCAGGCGACCTGCTGGGTAAGGGTGCCCCGCCGATTCCCATAACCGTCCTCCGGCCAACCCAGCCCGATCCACCCGGCTTTACCGAGAGCACGCTCCCAACTACGCCGATCCTCACCGGCCTCGGCATGCTCCGACAACCAGGCCCGCACATCCGCCCGAAAGCCTTCATCCGCGTCAGTGAATCCAAAGTCCACAGGGCTCTCCCTCACAACACCGGCCAGGTCAGCCACCTAAGGGCCGTCTCTCAGACAC
>NZ_JBLTJC010000867.1:0-723 GCF_048158785.1 Streptomyces colwelliae
GGTGGCGCGGGGGGTTCTCACGTTCTGACGACGGCGTCGGCGTCGGGGTCGGGCGTGCTTGACGGTTGCATGGCTGGAGTTATCCACAGGCGTGGATAATCCGTGGGCGTTGTCAGTCCCGGCCCGTAGCGTTTTGGCATGACTTACCGCGATGTCGTCTCCCGACAGGTCCTGACCTGGGCCTGCACCGCTGTCGGTGCCCGGATGCCCGTGGCCATGGCACCGCTGGCCCTGGTCTTCCTGGTGCGCGAGCGGCCGGGGGGCTACTCGCTGGGCGCGATACTCGCGGCGGCCTACGTCCTGGGGGAGATCGGCGGTGCGCCGGTGCTCGGGATGCGGTTGCGGCCGGAGCGGGCCCGGGTGCAGCTGGCTGTCGGGCTCGCGGTCGGGACGGTGGGGTTTCTGGGGCTCGGGGTGTTTCCGGGGGCGCATCCCGTGGTGCTCGCCGGGTTCGCGTTCGTCGCCGGGGGCGCGCCGGCCGCCGCCACCGGTGGACTGCGCACGCTGCTCAGCGAGTTGGTGCCGGCGCGGTCCGTGGCACAGGCCTTGTCCGTCGAGTCGATACTGACGGCGGGCGTGTGGGCCGTGTCTCCGGCGGCGGTGGCTGGGCTGGCGCTCGGTGTCGCGCCGAGAGTTCCGTTGCTGCTCGCGGCCGGGTTGATGGCGTGGTCGGTCGCGGGGTTGTGGCTGCTGCCGGCCCGGTGGGGCGGGGGCGAGGCGGAC
>NZ_JBLTJC010000868.1:0-701 GCF_048158785.1 Streptomyces colwelliae
CGACTACGTAGGCTCCGGACCCCCCACCTACGACGCCGAGCCCACCGCCCTCCCGCTCGCCGACCCGGACGAGCTCGACGATCTCGTCGCGGACACCGTGTTGGACGGGGCGCGGTACGGGGCGAGCACGATCAGGGCTGCTTCCGTGCGCGGGGACTCCGCGAGGTTTCGTGGGGAGCCGCGGCGGGACTCGTTGCTGACCGCGCGGTTCGGGGTCGGGGAGCAGGCGTTGGTGCTGGTGGCGATGGCGACCGGGGCCCGGGCCACGCCCGGAGCGCATCGGGCCGCCGCCGAGGCCTGTGACTGGATCGCGCGTGCCGTGGGGCGGAGTCACGCACGGCTCTCCGAGGACATAAGGGCTGCGCGGCGCGGAGACCTGAAATCCGGGCTGCACCGGCTCACCGACCGCAGCCTCGGCAAGCTCCGCGCCAGCGCCGCCGAACAGGGCATCGATCCGGAGGAGTACTCGGCCGGGTTGCGGTGTCTCCTCCTTCCCGCGCATCCGGAGTGCCGTACCCGCGTCTTCTTCGGGGTCGGGCCCGGTGGGCTGTTCCGGCTGCGGGACGGGGAGTGGCAGGACATCGAACCCTCCGTCGGCGACCTGACCGGCGAGGCCGTCGTCGGGTTCGGGTCGCAGCCCGCCGAGACGCCCGAGGGCGACCGGCTCACCATGGACCTCGGCATCCCGACGCCCCCGAGCC
>NZ_JBLTJC010000869.1:0-696 GCF_048158785.1 Streptomyces colwelliae
CAGCTACGGCGCTCCCTCCTACGGCACCCCCAACGGGCCCGGCACTCCACCAGGCCCGCCCCCGCTGAACGGCCCGGGCCCCGGAATGCCAGGCGCCCCGGGCATGCCGGGAGGCCCCGGAATGCCCGGCGGCTACGGCTACCCCGGCTACCCGCAGGGCTACGGCTGGCCCGGTATGCCGATGGCCCCGCAGAACGGCATGGGCACCGCGGCGATGGTGCTGGGCATCCTGTCCTGCTGCCTGTTCTGCATCTACGGCGTCGTTTCCCTGGGCCTCGGTGTCACCGCGATCATCCTCGGCATCAAGGGCAAGAAGCGGGCCGACCGGGGCGAGGCCACGAACCGCGGTCAGGCCCAGGCGGGGCTGATCACGGGCATCATCGGGACCATTTTCGGCATCGCCACGATCACCTTGATGATCGTCTTCATCGCGTTCGCCGTAAAACACGGCGACGACACCGACACCACGGACACCGACCCCTTCTACAACTCCGCCCCCAGCGTGACGGCACCGCTCCAGCCCCAGGTCTGACCGGGGCGGGACGCGCCCGCGCTCGCGACCCAGGCCTACGGCAGTCCCCGGGCTCGCCCCGGTCACCGGAGTCCCGGTGACCGGGGCCCATGTGCACCCCAGCCGCTGAGCCCCCGGTCGAAACTACCGAGGCCCCTGCCGAAACCACCGGGGCTGCTCAGGCC
>NZ_JBLTJC010000870.1:0-690 GCF_048158785.1 Streptomyces colwelliae
ATTCCGCTGCTGCTCGGTTCTCGACACCGGGCAGCAGCGGAATCGACCTCGCCCCCTTGCCCCCTCGACCCCGGGTTACTTGAACTGGCCGGGCTGGTAGTCGCCGGCGGGCATCGTGAGCATGACGTTCATGCGGTTGAAGCTGTTGATGAGGGCGATCAGCGAGACGAGCGCCATGAGCTGTTCGTCGTCGTAGTGCTTGGCCGCGTTCGCCCACGCCTCGTCCGGGACGCCGCCGGCCGCGTCCGCGATACGGGTGCCTTCCTCGGTCAGCTCCAGCGCGGCGCGCTCCGCGTCGGTGAACACGGTGGCCTCGCGCCACGCGGCGACGAGGTTGATCCGCAGCGAGGTCTCGCCCGCGGCGGCCGCGTCCTTGGTGTGCATGTCGGTGCAGAACCCGCACCCGTTGATCTGGCTC
Organism: Streptomyces colwelliae; assembly: GCF_048158785.1. Classification (NCBI taxonomy): domain Bacteria; kingdom Bacillati; phylum Actinomycetota; class Actinomycetes; order Kitasatosporales; family Streptomycetaceae; genus Streptomyces; species Streptomyces colwelliae. The sequence goes on from NZ_JBLTJC010000870.1 coordinate 419, forward strand.
GCCCGGATCTTCACGAGTTCCTGCGTGGCGGCGGGCAGCGTCGATTCCTCGATGACCTTGCCCGCGGCGATGAAGTACTTCAGGGCCTTACCGGCGACGGGACTGGCGAAGGCGTTCAAACGGGCACCCATGGTGGGCTCCTCTGCTCTGTCGTGGCTGTTGGTTCCACAGCTCTGACGGAATGAGCCCCTGGGAATGTGACAACGCCGGATGTGACGTGGCTCTCACGCTCGGTGACGGGGGTGGAGGGGGCGGAGGGTGCCGGTTTGTAT
>NZ_JBLTJC010000871.1:0-683 GCF_048158785.1 Streptomyces colwelliae
TCGGTGTGGTGGCTGTGGCGCCGGGGGCCGGGGTCGGGATGCTCGGGTTCACGTTGGTCGGGCTCGGGTTGTGTGTGTTGGTGCCGCAGACCTTCGCGGCGGCCGGGCGGCTGTTCCCGGGGGCTTCCGATACGGCGATCGCGCGGCTCAATGTCTTCAATTACGTGGGGTTCCTGATCGGTTCGCCGTTGGTGGGGGCGCTGGGCGACGCGTGGAGTTACCGCGGGGCGATGCTCGTGCCGATGGTGTTGGTGCTGGTGACGTTGGTGTACGCCCGCTCGTTCGCGCCGTCGGCGGACCGATACGGTGACGGGCATGAGCGGGCGCGCACAGCTGATGTGGGACGAGGCAGTAACGGGCTATGACTTCGGCCGGGACCATCCGATGGACCCGGTTCGGCTCGACCTGACCCGGAGACTTGTCGATGCCTTCGGGCTGGATGAGGTCGTGGATGTCGTAGCGGCGAAGCCCGCCGGCGATTCGACGTTGCGGCTGGTTCACCGGGAGGACTATGTCGAGGCGGTGAAGGCGGCCTCGGCTGATCCGGAGTCCGCGGACGGGGCGTATGGGCTCGGGACCATGGATGATCCTGCCTTTGCCGGGATGCATGAGGTGTCCGCGTTGATTGCCGGGCAGTCGGTGGGGGCTGCTGAGGCTGTGTGGGGTGGGGATGTTCTGCATGC
>NZ_JBLTJC010000872.1:0-683 GCF_048158785.1 Streptomyces colwelliae
GGGGCGGGGCCGAACTCGCCCTGCCCGAGCAGGCTTCGGGCAGCAACGGACGGCGGCGGGCCAGGCGGTCCTCCGTGGACGCGTTCCTGGAGAGCGAGGTGCCGGACGGTGCCTCCGACGACACCGGTGGCGGTGGCGAGGCCGCCGTGCCCACCGGGCGGCGTAGAAGGCGTGCGGGCGACGAGTCCGCGGCGGCCGGTGAAGCGGGCGGCGACGGTGCGGCCAGTGGTACCGGGCGGCGGCGCGGGCGGGCTGCCGAGGGTGCGGCCGGGGATGTCTCCGACGGTGATTCCGAGGGTGTGTCCGGGGGTGTCTCCGAGGGCGCTGTGATGACGGCGGCGGAGCATGCCGCCGGAACTGCCGCTTCCGGTACGGGACTTGGTGGCACCGTGTCGCCGCGGGGTGTGCCTGTGGGTGTGCCGGTGGGTGGTGAGCAGCGGCAGGCGTTGCCGGCCGCGTTGCCCCCGAGCGGCTCCCCCGGTGACTCCGGCGACTCCGGTGGCGAGGACGGGCAGCCGACCGGGCGTCGGCGGCGGGCGTTGGCGGCCGCGGCCGAGCGGGCCGCGGCGCAGGAGGCGGGGGCGCGGACGGTGTTCGCGTTGCCGCCGGCCGAGGCCGACCGGTCGCCGGAGGTCTCCGGGGCAACGGCCGCGCAGGCTCCGGGAGTTCCTGGGGCTCCGGGG
>NZ_JBLTJC010000873.1:0-679 GCF_048158785.1 Streptomyces colwelliae
CTGCCACTGGGACTCCACGCGGGTCAGCGCCTCGAGCTCGCCGTAGTCGAGAAAGATCCCACGGCAGTTGCTGCACTGCTCGATCTGAACACCGTTGCGGTTGTACGTCTGCATCTGCGCGTGACACTTCGGACACTGCATGCTCGGCTCAACTCCTCGCCCGTTGGTACTTCTTCGTGTTTCCCCAGGACAGACTCCGTCCGACCCCGGTCGGTTGCAGCCTACTTCGCGAATCCGGGCGTCAACTCGGGCGGGACGGAACCCATTCGGTCACACGCGTCCACGACCAACCGCTCCACCTCGTCCAACGGGCGGTCCGCCGCGGCCGCCTTGACGACGGCCAGGGCGGCGGTCTGCACGGTGAGGGTGCGGGCCGGGACGTCCAGGGCGGGCCAAGGGTCGCCGGTGGTGGAGACCGCCGGGCCGCCCGCCGCGCGGTAGGCGGCGAGGAAGCGGGACCACTCGTCGGGTGGGAGCAGGCCGCAGGCGTACCAGGCGGCGGGGCGGGCGAGGTCCCAGGCGGGGACTCCTACGCCCAGGTCGTCGACGTCGATCAGCAGCCACGGGCCGGCGGGGGCCGGGTGACGGACGAGCTGGCCGAGGTGCAGGTCGCCGTGGCAGAGGGTGGTGGTGTCCGGCTGGGGGGCCTCCGCGCGGGCCCAGGCGGGGAGGAGCGTCC
>NZ_JBLTJC010000874.1:0-678 GCF_048158785.1 Streptomyces colwelliae
CCCACTACACAGCCCGGCAACTGATCACGGAACAACCCCCCGGACCCCCCACCGAACGCCGTAGACTATACGAACTGGACGGTATTTTTAAAGCAGCGGGCACCCCACCCGCAATGAAAGAAGCCACACCATGCCACAACCCAAACAAGACCGCGCCATCCGAACCCGCCACACCATCCTCATGGCCGCAGCCACCGTCTTCGAAGAACACGGCTACCAAGCCGCCACCATCAGCCAAATCCTCACCACCGCCAACGTCACCAAAGGCGCCCTCTACTTCCACTTCAAATCAAAAGAACAACTCGCCCAAGGCGTCCTCGCCGGGCAGGACCAAAACCTCACCGTCCCCCCACACCCCTGCAAAACCCAAGAACTCATCGACACCGCCATGCTCCACGCCCACCGCCTCCAAACAGACCCCCTCGTCCGCGCCGGCGTCCGCCTCACCCTCGACCAACGCGCCGACGGACTCGACCGCACCGCCCCCTTCCACCGCTGGACCACCATCGTCACCAACCTCCTCACGCAAGCCCAACAACAAGGCGAACTCCTCCCCCACGTCAACCCACAAGAGACCGCCCACATCCTCGTCGGCGCCTTCGCCGGCATCCAAGCCATGTCCCAGGCCACCACCAACTACCAAAACCTCCCCACCACCATCACCGCCCTCCTCCAACA
>NZ_JBLTJC010000875.1:0-678 GCF_048158785.1 Streptomyces colwelliae
ACATGGGCGAGCCAAGAAAAATCATGAACACTAATGGAGCGGGGGATGGCGCATTGGCAGCGTTGCTGCATGACATTACCGCCAACAGCTACCATCGTAGCAACGTACCAAACTCCAGCAAACATAAATTCACCTGGTTAACTTATTCATCGTTAGCGCAGGTGTGTAAATATGCTAACCGTGTGAGCTATCAGGTACTGAACCAGCATTCACCTCGTTTAACGCGCGGCTTGCCGGAGCGTGAAGACAGCCTGGAAGAGTCTTACTGGGATCGTTAAGTTATCGTCGGTTCGTAGGCCAGATAAGGCGTTCACGCCGCATCCGGCAGTTGTGCACCAATGCTGGATACTTACATCAACGCCCCCCTAATCTTCAACTCCAGCTCATCCGGCACTTCGTTATACGACAGCACATGCAGCCCCGGCGCAAACAACCTTGCATAACGCGCCAGCAAAGGGCGCAGCTGCGGTGGCACCAGCAGCACCAGGTCTTTCCCCGCCGCTTTCATCTGCTCTTTCACCTGTGGCATCGTACTCTGGAACTGGTTGAGCATATTCGGATCGACCGGCACGCTGTCGAGCATCACTTTCCCGCCCTGTTGCGCCTGATTCACCACGTTGGTCAGCAGATTTTCCAGCTCATTATTCAGCGTATACACCGTCAGCTCCTGCTTGCGAA
>NZ_JBLTJC010000876.1:0-673 GCF_048158785.1 Streptomyces colwelliae
GCCGGTGGCCCCTTCGCAGGTACCCATGGGGCCGGGTCCTCCGCCGGCTCTCGTCCGGCCGCGCCCGCAACTGCGGCGCGAGATGCGCCTGCCGCACCCGCCGAGGAAGCCGCCCGGAACCGGATCCGCCGGTGCGGGGGCCTGCGTATGGGGCGGCGGCGGAGTGGGGATCCGAGGAAGCTCCGGAAGCGCCAGCGGTACGGGACTGAGGGAAGGGCGCGGCCGCACGAGAGCCGGCGGAGGACCCGGCCCCATGGGTACCTGCGAAGGGGCCACCGGCACGGGGGGCACCGGAGGACCCACCCGTACGAAAGTCCGCGGACGGCCCGGCCGCACGGAAGTCCCCCGAGGTCCCGCCCTCGCGGAAGTCCGCCGAGGGTGTCGTGTCGCCGGGACCCGCCGAAGGCCCGGCCGTGCGCGGCGACGTGGCGGCGGAGCCGTCGGCCGGCCGTGTCTCCGGGCCGGAGGGCGACTGGGCGTGCGCTGCGGGGCGAGTGCGGATACGCATCGGCATACCGCCGGCCGTCACCCCGCCCCGTCCCGAACCGCTGACCGGGCCGGTGGTCATCCCGGTGGTCATCCCGGCGACCGAGCCCATCCCCGAGCCGCCGCCCGACCGCGTCCCCGAACCCTGCCCGGAACCCGTCGCCAAACCGGTCACCGAGCCCATCCC
>NZ_JBLTJC010000877.1:0-670 GCF_048158785.1 Streptomyces colwelliae
CCATGTGTATAAGAGTCCGCGGGAGTACGGGCCGGGCAGGGAGGAGTACGGGCGGTCTTCGTGAACTGGCCGCTCTGAGCGGGGCGTTGGCGATGACGCTGGCTCTGATGGTGTGGGGTGCGTCGGACGCGGCGGCGGGCGGGCCGACGAGCGTGCTCGTGACCTCGCCGGAGAGCGGGCAGGCCACCGCGCTGTACTACTCGGACGAACAGTACGGAAAACTCCAGCAGTTGCTCGGGGCCGAGGGCAAGGGCACCCGTGACAAACCGCCCGAGGCCGATCTGGCCCACGCCCGGCAGATCAACGTCACCTGGCTGGCGCACGACATATCGCCCTGGCGGATCGACCGGGTCTTTCCGGTCGAGTCCCGGCCCCAGGCCGTCTGGATCCACACGGCGGCCGACGTGTCGGAGAACACGAACCTGAACGGCTATTGGCACCGTGCCGGCCAACCCGCCCAACTGCGCGCCCTCTTGAAGAAGTTGGGCGTGGTGGGCAAGGCCACCGGCGACGGATACTCCGGCATCCTCCCGGCACCGTGGCAGTCGACCGAGCCCGCTCCGGCGACCGTCGCGCCTGACGCCGATGCCGACGCGGGGGCGGCTCGAAGCGGGTCCAGCCCACGCCCTCGAAGTACAGCTCGGGCCAGGCGTGCGCGTCCTTCAGGCCC
>NZ_JBLTJC010000878.1:0-668 GCF_048158785.1 Streptomyces colwelliae
GAAGCTGGCGCATCCCCTACCAGGGCGTCCCGCAGCAACTGTCGTAACTGCTCCGCTTCATGCTCGACGCCGATGGTTCGAACCTGTGCGAGTTCCGCCTGCCGCTGCTCGTACGCGACCTTCTGCTCCCGCTCCCGTCGTTTGCGATCCGCCTCGGCGGCCTTGCGTGCTCGCTCAGCCTGCTGTTCTTGCTGACGTTGTGCGCGCTGCATCGCCTGCTGTTGCCGCTGGTACTCACTTTGCCAATTGCTGTTCCGACGCTGAGCCATCGGATCCCTCCCCCTAGCTGCCGACCACCATGGGTCACGCTGTGCATTCCCGCAGGAGAGCAGAGAATCACCAGCAAATCGCGGCCACCTTCGAGCTGTCACGACGAGCTACTGATCGGAAGATCAGTCGTTCAAGGTCATACGGGCTGTGACCTGCGGCCCCACCACGATCGCCCCTATACCACTTGGCGGGACGCCACCCTGCTTCTCGATCAGGAGGACACACGCTGAGTCGGAGTCCGGCGAACCAAACCAGGCCCGCTACGACCAGACGCCGGCGGCTTGGACGTGAAGTACGACACCGGCATGGTGATCCGGCGTTCGTCCCAGGTCCGTACCGTCAGGAAGGTCAGGGTGATCTCCTCGATCGTGCCCCACTCGCCGTCCACGACCACGGCT
>NZ_JBLTJC010000879.1:0-666 GCF_048158785.1 Streptomyces colwelliae
GCCGGGATCAGCTCCCACCCCGTCATCAGCCGTGTGTCCAGCACGACCACCCCCCGCCCGGTCGCGAGGTGGAGGTCCGGTCCCGCCGCCGCGACGACCTCGCCGCTCACCACCCCGCCCGCGACCAGCCCGCTCACCTCACCGACGGCGGCCGGCAGTCCCGCGAGGCCGAAGACGTCGACGTGGTCCACGGGCCGGTACGGCTCGCGGTGGAGCGACTCCGGCCATGCGCGCAGCGCGAGGGCGCGGGCGTGCAGGTCGGCGATCTCGGCGGCCCGCTCAGCGGCCGAGTCCGGCAACGCGGACCGTACGGCGCGCTTCACGCCGTAGGGAATCCGGTCCGGGACCCGCAGTGCGGCGCGCAGGAGTTCCTCCGAGCGCCGGGCCGCCATCAGTGGGCCGAAGCCCAGCCAGCTGAAGCAGACCGCGCCCTGTTCAAGGAGCCGGGCGGAGCCGCGCTCTTCGGCGGTGATGCCGACCTTGAGCAGGCCGGGGCCGAACCAGGCCAGGTATACGTGGTATGGCCGCGGGTCGTCCGCGATCGTGTCGGCGGCCACCGAGTGCGCCCGGTCCAGCCGCGCGCACTCCTCGCACCGCGCCCCCGTACTCCGCTCCGGCACGGCCGCCCGCACCGGACAGGGATTCCCCCGCGCCCCCACACATGTC
>NZ_JBLTJC010000880.1:0-666 GCF_048158785.1 Streptomyces colwelliae
AGCGACGCCCGCACCAACACACGGGCACTGAACAACACCCTTTCGGGTTCCGATCGTTGTTCTCCCCGGGCGCGTCGACTCATCCAGGTACAAGCTGGAACTCCCCATGCCACGCGCCCCGGAGGACAGCATGAGCAGCGCCCCCCTCGCCTCAGGCCCCGGAGGACCCGACGCCCTGCGGCCGTTGCTCGACACCGTCCTCGACGCCCTCGGCACCGGACGCAGGGCCCGCGGCGGCCCGTTCCCCGCGGGCGGCCCCGACGCGGTCGCCGCCCGCATGAGGGACGCCGTAGGGGACGTACTCCCCGACGAAGGCGACCCCGACGCCCTGCGCACCCTCGTGCACGCGCTCGCGGAAGGCGCCGCCGATCCCGCCGACCCGCTGTGCGCGGCACACCTGCACTGCCCGCCGCTCGCCGTCGCCACCGCCGCCGACCTCGCCGTCAGCGCGCTGAACCCGTCGCTCGACTCCTGGGACCAGGCCCCCGCCGCCTCCGCCCTCGAAGCCCTAGTCACCCGCACCCTCGCCCACGAGATCGGCCTCGCCGACGCCCTCGTCACCACCGGCGGCACCGAAGCCAACCAACTCGCCCTCCTCCTCGCCCGCGAAGCCCACGGCGGCACCGTGCAGTTGGTCTGCGGAAGCAACGCCCACCACTCCCTGCC
>NZ_JBLTJC010000881.1:0-663 GCF_048158785.1 Streptomyces colwelliae
TCAGAGACAGCCCCGCGCACCGCACCCTCAGCGTGTGCGCGCACACGCGCCCCGCGCCTCCATCGGGTGCGCGTACACGCGCACCGCACCCTCGGCCGCGCTCTCGCCCCATGCGGCCTCCTGCCCGGCGCTCCGTGTCCCGCACCGGCCGCCCGGGGGCCGGTGCGCCGTGTCCTGCCCGTGTCCCGGCTGTGTCCTGGCGGCGGGGCCGGGGTTGGCTGGGTCTGCGCGCTCCCGGAGTGGGACGTCAGCCGGGCATTGACAAACCGTCCGTGCTGTTTTTTATCGAGGGGTTCCGGTGTTGTGACGGCCGGGGCGTTGGGCGGTCCCGGGGTGCGGGGCCGTGTGTCTGCTGTCGTGGCGGCTTTGTGGGGGGAGTTGGGTGTGGACATCGAAGTGCTGGGCGCGCCGGCGGTGCGGGTGAACGGTGTGTCGGTCGTGCCGACGGCGCCGAAGCCGCGGCGGGTGCTGGGCCTGCTGGCTCTGCACGCGGACCAGGTGGTGCCGGTGGCCGCGCTGGTCGAGGAGCTGTGGGGGGCGCTGCCGCCGCGCAGTGCGCGCACCACCCTGCAGACCTACGTCCTGCAGCTTCGCGAGCTGATCGGCGCGGCGCTGGCCGCCCCCGGACGGCGGCAGCGGGAGTGGGAGGTAGGGGAAGGGGAG
>NZ_JBLTJC010000882.1:0-661 GCF_048158785.1 Streptomyces colwelliae
GTGAGGGGTAGCTCCGGCTGACCTTGGGCCTCCCCGACCGTGACACCATCTCCTACGTGCTCGACATCGGCTACGCCCTCTCCAACCGCTTCCCCGACCCCCCGCAGACCGATTACCGGCGCGCGGACGTCCACGCGCTGCGGCACGACCTGTTCTGCGGTGACGTCTATCTCGCCGACACCAAGGCGGACCGGGAAGTGGCCACGGCCTGGGGGTGGGTACCGGTGCTCGACTTCGCGTGGGCGTTGTGCGACATCGTGGAGCGGATCGACGAGGACCCGGCGGGGTCGCGGGCGGCGCGGCCGCAACGCGCGGAACTGGACTTCACCGAGTCCACCGACCGGATGCTGTTCGAGCGGCGGTTCGGGTGGGTGGATGTCGAGGCGGACTGGATGCGGCGGGACGAGGAGGCGTTGACCTTCTCCCACTCCGAACTCCGGCGTGAGGCGCGGGACTTCCTGCACGATCTGATCGCCGACCTCGTTGATCTCCACGAGGAGCTGGGCGAGAACCCGGCGATCTGGACGTTGCAGGCGAAGTTCCCCAGGGTGCCCTGAGCTACCCCGTGCCCTGAACTTCCTTGTCACCCTGAACTGATGGCGCCGTCCCTGGGGGCTACGCCCCCAGGGACGGCGCCATCAGTTCAGGGTGACAAGGAAGT
>NZ_JBLTJC010000883.1:0-659 GCF_048158785.1 Streptomyces colwelliae
GCACCCCCGCCCGCTCCAACTGCGCGAAGACCGCGCGCGGCGCCCGATGCCAGCGGATGTCGTCGTCGGCCACCTCCGGAGCCGGATCCGTCCGCACCCACGGTGTGCCGTCCGCGGCCACGAACAACTGGTCCTCCCGCTCCACCGCCACATCACCACCCGGAGCCCGACTCGTCCGAGGCCAGCCCCCGACTCCGGTCAGCCCCCACACCACGGTGATCCGCACCGCCGGGTACCGGCCCGCCTCCCACTCCGGCGACACCCGCTCCGTCCCCGCGTACGTCGGCTGCAACAACGTCCACAGACGTGCGAACGACGGTTCCCCGGAGCGCCACGCCTCCGTCCGGCCCGTGCCACCCGACACGACGAGCGCCAGATCCGGGATGTCCCGGCGCGGGTCCTGGGCCCGGGCCCGCACCTGATCCGTAGCCGGGGGCCGCGCCGGATCCATCCCGACAACTTGGACCTGGACCTGGGCCTGGGCCGGAGCAGCCCCGGCCAGAGCCATCAACACCGGCCCTGCCAGAGTCATCAACACCGGTCCCGCCAGAACCATCAACACCGGCCTCGATACGAGACACCGGCCCTGCAACCTCGCCCGTCCCCTCCCGAGTTTCATCCTTCCCCCCTCTCCATCTCTCCTCGTCCCCTCCGCCCCT
>NZ_JBLTJC010000884.1:0-649 GCF_048158785.1 Streptomyces colwelliae
GGAGAGGGTGGTGCGGACGGTTTCGAGGGACTCGGCGTCGAAGCGGATCTTGGCGTAGGTGTAGTCGCCGTCGTTGAGGAGGACGAGGGCGGGGCGGGGGCCCGAGGTGCTGATGCCGATGTCGCCGGTGCGAGGGAGGTCCGCTTCCAGGCGGGTGCGCAGGGTCAGGCGGTTCGCGTCGTGGAGGTCGCGGTCGTAGAGGCCGATGGTGATGTGGTGCGGGCGGGTGCTGCCGATGGACTCAAGGCTGCTGAGGTGGGTGAGTCCGTCCCTGTTCCGGTCCGGGTCGGGCCCGGACCAGACTGTGGGGCTGCCCTCGTGCCCGATGTCGAGGTGCCAGTTTCCGTCCTCGGCCCGGACTTCGGGGGTGAGCTTGTCCACGCCCGTCGTGCGCAGCCACGCGTCGGCCCAGGCGTGGACATCGCGTTCGGTGCCCGAGGCGAGGGAGTCGATGAAGTCGGCGAGGGTGGCGTTGCCGAACTTGTGGCGGGCGAAGTGGGTGTTGATGCCGGCGAGGAAGTCCTTCTCGCCGAGCCAGGCCACCAACTGCCGTAGCGCGGAGGCCCCCTTGGCGTACGAGATGCCGTCGAAATTGAGGAGGGCGGAGGCGGTGTCGTCGACGTTCTCGGGGGCGACGGGGTGGGTGGAG
>NZ_JBLTJC010000885.1:0-642 GCF_048158785.1 Streptomyces colwelliae
GGTGAAGGGCGGGCGCGCGGCGATGACCGTTTGACCCCCGATGATGACTCTCGGCGACCGTATGCGACCGCCGTGCGACCGTGCCCTGTGTATGCGCGACTCCCGTTGACCGATCACGGCCCTAACCTCGACCCGAACTCGGGTATCCCTGGAGGCTGTTGGGGGCATGACGTCTCCACCGGCCGCGCAACCTCGAGGAGGGGCACGTGCTTGAGCCCGCGTACCAGGCGGACGTAGTCGTCGTGGGGGCCGGGGTCGCCGGACTCGCCGCGGCGCATCGGCTGATCAGCGCAGGAGTAACGACCGCAGTCCTGGAGGCCGCCCCTTACGTGGGGGGCCGTATGTCGACCGAGAAGGTCGACGGGTTCCGGCTCGACCGGATCGGACAGTTCCTGTCCACCTCGTACCCCGAACTACGCCTGACCCCGGGCCTCGACGCCCTGGTGCTGCGCCCCTTCGCACCGGGGGTCCTCCTCCACAGCGACGGCCGCCACCACCGTGCGGGCGCTCCGGCGCCCGGAGGGAGCGCATGGGGCGCACTCCATGCCTGTCTCTTATACACAGCTGACGCTGCCGAGCGTGCCTGGTGCCTGCGGATTACCGGTATTTTTAATCAGGCCGGGAATCTGGAACTGAGCGATA
>NZ_JBLTJC010000886.1:0-642 GCF_048158785.1 Streptomyces colwelliae
CTCTTCACCTGGGAATTCGCCACCGATCCCTACCCCGCCTACGCCTGGCTCCGCGAGCACGCCCCCGTGCACAGGACGCGTCTCCCCAGCGGGGTGGAGGCCTGGTTGGTCACCCGGTACGGCGATGCCAAGCAGGCGCTCGCCGACCCGCGGCTCTCCAAGAACCCCGCGCATCACGACGAACCGGCGCACGCCAAGGGCAAGACCGGTATCCCGGGTGAGCGCAAGGCCGAGCTGATGACGCATCTGCTCAACATCGACCCGCCGGACCACACCCGCCTGCGCCGCCTCGTCAGCAAGGCGTTCACACCCCGGCGGGTGGCCGAATTCGCGCCCCGGGTACAGGAGTTGACGAACGATCTGATCGACCGGTTCGCCGCCGACGGCTCCGCCGACCTCATCCACGACTTCGCCTTCCCGCTCCCCATCTACGCCATCTGCGACCTGCTCGGCGTCCCCCGCGAGGACCAGGACGACTTCCGGGACTGGGCGGGCATGATGATCCGGCACGGCGGCGGGCCACGGGGCGGGGTCGCGCGGTCCGTCAAGAAGATGCGCGGCTATCTCGCCGAACTCATCCACCGCAAGCGCGAAGCCCTCTCCGACGCCCCCACCCCGCACCCCGGCGGGAACCTCTCCGGC
>NZ_JBLTJC010000887.1:0-639 GCF_048158785.1 Streptomyces colwelliae
GGTGCGGTTGCCGGCTCTGGAGGCTTACGGGGGTGGGGAGTTGGAGCCGGACGGGGACTACGACGGGTTGCAGTTCCGGGACGAGGACTTCGTCGGGCAGGACGGCGGGGGCGCCCGCTTCATGGACTGCGCGCTGACAGACTGCGCGCTGGACGAGACGCGACTGCATCACGCGCGTGTGCTGGACTCCGTCCTCACCGGCATACGGGGTGTCGGCACGGACCTCGCGGAGTCGACCCTGCGTGACGTCGAGGTGATCGACGCGCGGATGGGCGGGGTGCAGTTGCACGGTGCCGTGCTGGAGCGGGTGGTGATCCGGGGCGGCAAGATCGACTACCTGAACCTGCGCAAGGCGAAGCTCCGGGATGTCGTTTTCGAGGGCTGCGTCCTCGTCGAGCCGGACTTCCTCGACGCCCGGCTGGAGCGCGTCGAATTCGTGGACTGCGCGCTGAAGGGGGCGGACTTCACGGGGGTGACGTTCACCGACGTGGATCTGCGGGGGGCTGCGGAGTTGGAGATCGCGCGGGGGGTGGACCGGTTGTCCGGGGCCGTGATCAGCATGGGGCAACTGTTGGATCTGGCGCCGGTGTTGGCTGTGCAGATGGGGATTCGGGTGGAGGGGTGAAGGGGGTCTTCCGG
>NZ_JBLTJC010000888.1:0-634 GCF_048158785.1 Streptomyces colwelliae
CCCCCACCCGACCACCGCCTCCGCCGCGCTCGCCGAACTCCTGGACGGCAACCGCCGCTACGCCACCGACCACTCCCGCCACCCGGACGAGAGCCGCCGGCTGCGCCGTCAACTGGCCACCGCACAGCACCCGTTCGCGGTGATCGTCGGCTGCGTCGACTCCCGGGTGCCGCCGGAGCTGGTCTTCGACCAGGGCCTCGGCGACCTGCTGTGCATAAGGACGGCCGGCGAGGTCCTGGACGAGGCGGTGCTCGCGTCCATCCAGTACGGGGTGGAGGAACTGCGCATCCCCCTGGTGCTGGTGCTCGGCCACGAGCGCTGCGGCGCGGTGGCGGCGACCCTCGCGCACCTGGAGACCGGCACCCCCGTCCCCGGCCATCTCGCCCTCCTGGTCGACGAGATCAGCCCGGCCGCGCGCCGCACCCGCGCCCTGCCCGGCGACTGGGCCGAGCACACCATGCGGTCCCACACGGCCTGGGTCAGGGACGCGATCCGCGCCGACCCCGCCTTCACCTCCGCGCACGTCGTCGCGGCCCGCTTCGACCTCGACACGGGGCTCGTGTCCCTGCTGCCGTAGCCCCAACTCCCCACGCTGACAAGCCTGTTGAGCAACTCCCCCTCCCTCTCCCCCCAC
>NZ_JBLTJC010000889.1:0-633 GCF_048158785.1 Streptomyces colwelliae
ACCGCGACCAGGTCATCACTGCGCTGAAGAAGTACCTGGACATGAACAAGCTGGCGCTGGGCGTGGTCAAGCCGGGCGGCCTGTTCGCCACGTTCTCCTGCACCGGCCTGGTGGCCGAGGACCAGTTCCTCGACATGCTGCGCCGCGCGGCGTATTTCTCCGGCCGCACGATCCAGATCCTGAAGGTGGCCGGCGCCGGTCCGGACCACCCGTTCATGGCCCACGTGCAGGAATCGCGTTACCTGAAGGCCGTGTTCTGCCGCGTGGTGGACTGACCGCGTCACTGCCGATCTCTGTAGAGCCGAGCCCACGCTCGGATGATCTGTCTGGCAGCCGAGCATGGGCTCGGCTCTACAGAGGCGCAATTTCACGTATTGCCGCTTGAAGTCCCCCCCGGTCTGCGCGTTAGAGTGAATGCGCGGCAACCGGGGGGATGCCGCACATGGCCGGCGTCGTGCGTCGGCCTGCCTCATGCATGCCCCACCGTGGTTTCCGTCGACAGGCAGGTCCGGGAGACTGACGAATGCTGGTAGGCACGTACAACCCGTGGCTGGTGGCGATCTCGCTGCTGGTCGCCGTGATGGCTTCATACACCGCGCTGGCGATGGCCGGGCGCACGGTGACCGCCCCGGG
>NZ_JBLTJC010000890.1:0-632 GCF_048158785.1 Streptomyces colwelliae
GCGTCTGCCACTGTTGAGCGGCGACTGGATCCCGCTAACGTTACCGGAGCAGATGCGCGAGCGGCTCAATGAAACGATGGACATCATCAGTCTGGGTGGAGCGACCGAGTGCGCCATCTGGTCGGTCTACTACCCGATAGGTGAGGTGGAATCGACGTGGACCAGTATTCCCTACGGTCGGGGCCTGCGCAACCAGCCAGTATACGTGCTAAATGCGCAACTGGAGGAATGTCCGGTCGGGGTGGAAGGAGAGATTTGCATTGGCGGGATGGGGCTGGCACAAGGCTACCTGAACGACGCAGAGAAAACGGCGGCGAGCTTTGTCTGGCGCGAAGCGAGTGGTGAGCGAATTTACCGCTCTGGGGATCGCGGGCGCTACTTTGCTGACGGGCAAGTCGCCTTTTTGGGGCGCAACGATACCCAAGTGAAGGTGAATGGTTACCGTATCGAACTGGGGGAAATCGAGCGCTGCATTGCGCGACATCCCGATGTGGAGCAGTCAGTGGTGGTGGCAGTGGGTAATTCTCAACATCGTCGGCTGGTCGCTTTTGCCAAACTGCACGATCGCCACCAGGCGCAGGCATTGCAAGCTAAGGAAGCGGAGGCGGCGGCACTGGCGCAGGGTATTATTG
>NZ_JBLTJC010000891.1:0-622 GCF_048158785.1 Streptomyces colwelliae
GCCTCCGACCGGTGGGCATCACACGCCGCCGCCTCCGACCGGTGGGCATCACACCCCGCCTCCCCCCACGGGTGGGGACCACACGCCTCCGCCCTCCGGTGGGGAGCACACCCCGCCGCCCGTTCTGGCGCACACCGGCAGTGAGGCCATGCTGGCCACTTCCGGTGTCAGTGCAGCGCTGATCGCGGGTGGCACGATCCTCTACCGACGAGGCCGAGCCGCGTCCCGTAGGTAATGCGCACGGGGTGCCGGACGTCACCGCCCGGCACACCCGCAGCGCCCGCGCCGTCAGCGCCGTACGAAGGCCGGCGTGCTCCGTCGTCCCGGTGCCGGGATCGTGCCGCCGCGCGGCTCCGAGCGCAGCCGGCGTTCGACTCCCCGTACCAGCGCGCCCGCCGTGTACGTGGCGCCGTGCACGAAGCGCATCGCCGGGCCGAAGCCCGAGGCCGTCACCAGGCCCGCCATGAAGAGGCCGGGGTGCGAGGACTCGAAGTCCCGGCCGATTTCCGGGGAACCGTCGGCGACCGCGGCCAGGGAGCCCCTCAAGTCGCTGGAGAGCAGCCCGAGTCGGCCGGTCGTGGCCTTGAACCCCGTTGCCGCGATGACGTGTTCGGTGTCCAGG
>NZ_JBLTJC010000892.1:0-616 GCF_048158785.1 Streptomyces colwelliae
CGCGACGCCCGGGAGGGTGTGGGAGCTGTGGGGGAGGCGCGGAGGAGGAGTGTGCGTGCGGAGGAGGCGCACGCCTGGGGCGCGCTCGTCGCGACCGCCCGCCGGACGGTCTCCGACGGCCTGGTCGTCGGCACCTCCGGGAACGTCTCGGTCCGCGTCGGCGACACCGTCCTGGTCACACCGTCGGGCGTCCCCTACGACCGCCTCGCGCCCACCGACACGGTCGGCGTCGACCTCGACGGCCGGCAGGTCCTCGGCACCCTGCTCCCGACGAGCGAACTCCCCATGCATCTCGCCGTCTACCGCAGCACCGACGCCCACGCCGTCGTCCACACCCACGCCGTCCACGCGACGGCCGTCTCGACCCTCGTCCCCGAACTCCCCTCGGTGCACTACATGTCCGGGGCCCTCGGCGGCCCGGTCCGGGTTGCCCCGTATGCGACATACGGCACGGAGGAGTTGGCCGAGAACATGCTCCAGGCCCTGGTGGACCGCTCCGCCTGCCTCCTCCAGAACCACGGCACGATCGCCTACGGCACCTCCCTGGACCAGGCGTTCGACCGCACGGCCCAACTGGAGTGGATGTGCCGGCTGTGGCTCACGGCTTCTTCGGTAC
>NZ_JBLTJC010000893.1:0-608 GCF_048158785.1 Streptomyces colwelliae
CCCCGCGCCTCCGGACGCGTCACGACCCCCGCCATGAAGCCGCACCCGGCCCCGGACCACGCGTCTCCGGCCACCGCGAGCAGCGCGCCGCCGCCGTCCGGGTCGTAGGCACCGGCCCAGCGGCGTGTTCCGGGGCGGCCGGGCTGGGCGTACGAGTCGGGGAAGCAGTGGTCGAAGACCGTCGCCGCTTCCTTCTCCCCTTCCTCGTCGAGCCACACCACGCCCTCCGGAACATCGGGCAGTGGGGCCGTCGTCTCCATCCACAGGAACCCGGGCCCGCCGGCGGCCGTCAGCCCGGGAGTCCCGCGCACCAGCGCCGCGATCAACTCCGCGTCCCCGAACGGGCGGTAGCCCGGTCCGGTCGCCGCCAGGACCTCGTCCCGTACGAGAACGAGGGCGTCCTCCGCCTTCCCGTCGACCGCGATCCGGTCCCGGCCGGAGAGGCCGGGGCTGACCACGGCGATCGCCGAGCCGTGGCGGAACACGCGGACGCCGGGCCCGAGTTGACCGTCGGGCCGCAGTCGCGCGGCCCAGAGCAGATGACCGGCGCCTTCTCGGCCGTGGAGTCCGTCAGTTTCGGCCACGTGCGCCCGCCCCCGCCCCCGTTT
>NZ_JBLTJC010000894.1:0-599 GCF_048158785.1 Streptomyces colwelliae
CGTGGCCTCCCACGTCCTTCATCGGTTCCTGGTGCCAAGGCATCCACCGTGCGCCCTTAAAAACTTGGCCACAGATGCTCGCGTCCACTGTGCAGTTCTCAAACAACGACCAACCACCCATCACCCCGCCCCTTACGGCAAGTTCACTGGGGTCGGCACTGAAGGCAGCCTCACGGCCATACCCTCAGACACCCAACAGCGTGCCCGGCATCCCCGTCACTCGTGATCAGCTTTCCACGCTCCGAAGAGCAGTACTTGCAGCCCGAGATGAACGGCGACACCGAATAATCAACGTTCCACCCTTGAGCAACCACCGTCGGACATGCGCCGACGTAATGGCCCTGGACCACCAAGCAAGCTTGGCGGCCTAGATGCTCCTTAGAAAGGAGGTGATCCAGCCGCACCTTCCGGTACGGCTACCTTGTTACGACTTCGTCCCAATCGCCAGTCCCACCTTCGACAGCTCCCTCCCCACAAGGGGGTTGGGCCACCGGCTTCGGGTGTTACCGACTTTCGTGACGTGACGGGCGGTGTGTACAAGGCCCGGGAACGTATTCACCGCAGCAATGCTGATCTGCGATTACTAGCAACTCCGACTT
>NZ_JBLTJC010000895.1:0-598 GCF_048158785.1 Streptomyces colwelliae
CAGGTGCGTGGCGACCGTCGCGCCCGCGTCGATCGCCTCCACCGTCTCCACCGAGTTCCTGAACATGGCCCAGATCACCGCGAAGTTCGGTCCGTGGCGCGCAGGTCGAGTGCAGGTCCTGGAGCGCGGCTTGCCACCTCGCCGACGTCGAGGACGTCACGCTGTTTGAGCTGCACACCAGCCCCGCCATGCCACCGGTCCGCCAAGGCGGTCACCGGCGAGGCGTTCGAGGTCTCGGCCATCGTCTTCCGCGAGGGCCACGACGCGGTCGCCGCGAACGCCGTCCTCTACGACCCGGACGGCCGCCCCGGTCCATGGACCCCGATGCGGGAGCTCGCCCCGGGCTCCGACCGCTGGGGCGCCACCGTCACGCCCGGCGAACCCGGCCGGTGGACGTACACCGTGGAGGCCTGGAGCGACCCGGTCACCACCTGGCGCCACCACGCCCAGATCAAGATCCCGGCCGGTATGGACACGGAGCTGGTCCTGGAGGAGGGCGCGCGCCTGTACGAACGCGCCATCACCGGCGTACCGAAGGGCAAGGGCCTCCGCCCCGTCCTCCGCGCCGCCGTGTCCGCCCTCCGCGACGAGACCCGCC
>NZ_JBLTJC010000896.1:0-596 GCF_048158785.1 Streptomyces colwelliae
GTTGTAGGCCCTCCTGTTCTGCCGGTGGCTGAGGTGAGGGGGCGGGCTGCTCCGTCTGTATCGCCTGTGGCTGTGCCGCCTGTGGTCAGGGCGGCGGGGCTTCGTTTTCCGGCGCCTGTTGATGCCGGGCCGTGGGCTGTTCCGGAGCGGGAGCCCACGCCAGAGCCAGAGCCAGAGCCAGAGCCGGAGTTGGGGTTGAGGTTGGGGCAACGGGCGGTCCGGGTTGGTTCGCCGGTGGGTATTGCCCTGGAGCCTGACGCCCTTTCGTACGCCGGAAGGGCCGGAGTGGCTGGAGACGCTGGGGAGTTCAGCGGCTCCGGAGAGGTCGGTGCCGGGCGGGATCGTGCGGCCGGGGCCTGGCGGGAGCGGGTCGGGGTGGCTCTGCGGGAGCGGATGCCGGTGTGGGTGCAGACACGGTGCGGGCTGGAGCGACGGAACGTGGTCGCCCTCGGTGTACTGCTCGTGGTGGCCGCGGTCTTCGCCGTGCAGCACTTCTGGGTGGGCCGGACCCAGCCCGTTCGCGCACCGGAGGTGGTGGGGGCGGCGGCTCCCTATGGAGACGGGGTTGGAGGCAGGGACGGCGGCGGGGGCGCGGC
>NZ_JBLTJC010000897.1:0-596 GCF_048158785.1 Streptomyces colwelliae
GTTAAAGGGTTTCAACAGATATTCAAGCACGTTTTTTTGCCAGTGCGAATATCGACCGCCACCACAATAATACAGGAAGTACTGCGCATAGAGAGATGTTATACGGTTTTATTGCGCTTCATGACCATTGCCACAATAAGGCTGAGTAAGAGTGAGCCAATAATCCATATCAACGCACGGCTACCCTGGGACCACAGACTGTAGATAAAGCCAACGATCACCAACAACATCACCAACGTACCAACGATAAGAATCGGCAACGAGGCGTGAATATCATGACGCAGGCGGATCGCCACCACAAACACCGCCAGGTAGCAAATCAAAAAGGTGGCGCTGGCAACACTGGCGAGTGAGCCTAAATTTAGCGCCGCCGTCATCAGCATAATCAACACCACGACAATAATGTTGCCCCAGGTACTCTGCCGCCACAGGGATTTATTCATTAGCTTCGGCAGTTCGCGTTCGCTGCCCATGTTGTCCATGATGTTAAACACGGCGAACAGGTTCGCGTTAATGGCTGAAGCCGTCGCCAGTAAAGCGCCGATGACGACGATCACATAACCCACATGCCCGAGCAGCGGAGAAGCAGCCTGCGC
>NZ_JBLTJC010000898.1:0-593 GCF_048158785.1 Streptomyces colwelliae
CTCTACCTCTTCGCCTCCGCCGCACCCCCCACCCTCGACATCGCCAAGGTCATCAAGGAAGCCCAGTCCCGCAACTTCGACGTATGCCTAGGCCTCACCCCCACCGCAGCCCGCTGGCTAGAACCCCAACTAAGCGAACTGGCACGGCTGACAGGCCACCCCGTCCGCAGCGAGTACAAGATGCCGGGCGAGCCGGACGTCTGGCCGAAGGCGGACGTCATCGCGTTCGCGCCGGCGACCTTCAACACGGTCAACTCATGGGCGTTGGGCCTCACCCACGATTTCGTGATCGGTGTCGTCGCCGAAGGCATCGGCAAGGGCATCCCCATCATCGCCATGCCCTGCGTCAACTCGGCCTACGTACAGCACCGCCAATTCGAGCGCAGCGTCGCCGAGTTGCGTGCCATGGGCGTACAACTCCTGTACGGCGACGACGGCTTCGTGCCGAACCAGCCCGGGCAGGGCAAGCCGAAGGAGTTCCCCTGGGAGCTGGTGCTCAACGCGGCCGTAGACGCAACGCGGACCTGAACGACCCGAACGACCTGGCCGCCACCGCCCACCCGACGCTCGCCGACCTCCCGCCTCCTACCCCC
>NZ_JBLTJC010000899.1:0-591 GCF_048158785.1 Streptomyces colwelliae
TAGGGTGCGGCCGGGGGAGGTTCTCCGGGGGGTGCCGGTGGGTTCGGTTCCCTTCGGGGTGACGCGGCGGGTGCTGGTGCGCCGGGTGACCGCCCGACCGTAGCCATTGGCGATAGTGCCTCGTCGGCTTCGACGCCGGGAGGTGATGGCGCGGATCGGTACGGCGAGCCTCCGGTGATCACGCCCTTTGCCCCGGCCGCCCCCGACGCGGATCCGCATGACGAGCCTCCGGTGTTCAGGCCTTTGGGCCCCGCCGCTCCCGGTGACGGCACTTCGTCGGCTTCGACGCCGGGAGGTGATGGCGCGGATCGGTACGGCGAGCCTCCGGTGATCACGCCTGTGGCGCCGACCGCTCCCGGCGCGGACCCGAGCGTTGGCCCTCCGGTGATCACGCCCTTTCCCGTGACCGCTCCCCGCGTGGACCCGCATGACGAGGCTCCGCTGTTCACACCCGTGGCCCCCGCAGTCCCCGACGACAAGGTCCCACCCGCGCCGCCCCGGCAGGGCCCGCACGCGGACACACAGCCCGACCTCTCGCCGGCCGACCCTCAGCGGCCCGCCGGTGCGGAGCTTCGGCCCGCGTATCCGCAG
>NZ_JBLTJC010000900.1:0-588 GCF_048158785.1 Streptomyces colwelliae
CTAAGAACCCCTAACGGAATGATCTTCAAGATGGTTGGGTCACTCCAGGACAGACGATCTGGGGGTGCTGGATGGCACGGCCGAAGCCATGGGAAGTCGACGACGAGCTGTGGACGGTGGTCGAGCCGCTGCTGCCCAAGATCGAGCGTCGAGCCAGGAACCCTGGGCGCAAGCGGCACCCAAACCGGCTGGTGTTCCAGGGCATCCTGTTCGTCCTGCACACCGGAATCTCCTGGGAACATCTGCCGCAGGAACTCGGCTTCGGTTCGGGCATGACCTGCTGGCGCCGCCTGGCCGAGTGGACCGAGGCCGGGGTGTGGCCCCGGTTGCAAGGGGTCCTCCTCGCCAAACTCCGCAGTGTGAATGCCCTGGACATGTCCCGGGCGGCCGTCGACGGTTCCCACATCCGGGCGTTAAAGGGGGATCCAAGACCGGACGAAGCCCCGTCGACCGGGGCAGGTCGGGCAGTAAACACCACTTGATCACCGACGCGACCGGCATCCCTCTGGCCGCTACCCTGACTGGCGGCAACCGCAATGACGTCACCCAGCTGATCCCACTCCTGGAGGCGATCCCGCCGGTACGGGG
>NZ_JBLTJC010000901.1:0-585 GCF_048158785.1 Streptomyces colwelliae
CCCTGAACGGTGGTCGCGGGGTGCGCGGTGCTCGCGTCGGCGGTATCGCGACGTGGGCACCGGCAGCCACGGCCTTGAGCGCACGCTCCGTCGTACCGCTCGACCCCGCTTATCCGCCGGCCCTGAGTCGAGGCCGAGTCGGCCATGCGCATGAACGCCGCCACGTCTTCGGCGGTGGGTCGTGGTGTGGTTGCTGCTGGTTGCCGGGTGTTTCGTGGGCCGGTTCGTGCCGGCCGGTTTTCCTGCTGGGGTGGTCCGGTGGTGTGCGGGTCTGTTTTGCGGCCTGGTCGGTGGGTGCGTTGTCCTGCCCGGAGGTGGGTGCGCCGGCTGACGTTGTGTGGGCTTGATGCGGGCGGGTGTGGAGTGGAGGCTCGCTGCTGATGGCGGGACGTTCGTGGTGCCGTCGTCCTCCTTGTGGCCCGGGCTCCGGTGGTCGGCCAAGGGGCTGTGTTGGTTCCGGGCCGGGTGGGGTGGCGTCGTTTGTGGAGGCCGCTCCTGCGGTGCGGGTTGTGGCGGTCGGTGGGTTTTCCGGCTGGTGTCGCCAGAAGCGGGTGGTGTTCTCGGTGGCCGGCTGTCTCTTATACA
>NZ_JBLTJC010000902.1:0-584 GCF_048158785.1 Streptomyces colwelliae
CCCGTTACGCCCCTCCTACAAAAGCGAACGTCGAAAACGACGATTCGCTCGTCGGACTCGTCGCCGCCCTCGCCTACCCCGAACGCGTCGCAAAAGCCGACGGCGGTTCCTATCTCCTCGTCTCCGGTACCCGTGCCGAAGTCGGTGACTCCAGTGCACTCCGAGGCGCGCCCTGGATCGCTGTCGCCGTGGCCGACCGGCCGATCGGCAAGGGGCACGCGCGCGTGCAGCTGGGGGCGGCTGTCGACGAGGACATCGCCCGGTTCGCGGCCGGGGCGCTGCTCAGCCGGGCGGACGAAGTCCACTGGGCCGACGGAGACGTGGTGGCCCGGCGCGTCGAGCGGCTCGGGGCCGTCGAGTTGGCGGTGCGGCCCCTGAAGGACGCCGACCCCGTCGCCGTACGGGATGCGCTTGTTGAAGGGTTGCGGCAGGAGGGGTTCGGGCTGTTGCGGTGGTCGGCCGATGCCCAAGTGCTGCGGCAGCGGCTGGCGTTCCTGCATCTGCACCTCGGAGCCCCCTGGCCCGATGTCGCCGACGAAGCGCTGCACGCGCGCGTGGACGAGTGGTTGGAGCCGGAGTTGGGG
>NZ_JBLTJC010000903.1:0-584 GCF_048158785.1 Streptomyces colwelliae
CTGCAACAGCGGCGCGTCATGCTCCTGATTGGCAGGTGGCATGTTACCGATAGATTTGGTGCGAAACGGAAACACCTGTTCACGACCATCAACCTTCACAATCTGATAGAACTGCGGCAGGTTGAAGTTGATGAAGCTTGAGCCGTAGGTGAAACGGTCGTGCGAAGACGAGTAGAAGCGACTGACGTCACGCACCAGTTCCTCTTTGCTGCCTTCGCAGTGGTGATATACCTCAACCCGATTGCTTTCGTCGAGAATGTAGATATTAAAGCCATTCTCGTCTTGCGTTTCTTCGAAGAAAAACTGGATGATCCCTTCGCTGGCAAAGCCGTCCACCACCGCCGGTAATTTGACGTGATTGGTTTCAACCTGCACTGACAGACCGTGCAGTTTGTTATGCGAAATAGCGCCATAAAACTCGATGGCGTTTTCCAGTTTCTGTACCGAGACATTCAGCCGTTCGAAGAACAAGCCCCAGGTTTGACCGGAGACGCGCAGCGCCTTGAAGCGCCCGGTTTCCTGGCGGGTGCTGGAAAGACGCAGTTCAATACACTCAGAAACCAGTTGCTGCACGCGAGTACGGA
>NZ_JBLTJC010000904.1:0-581 GCF_048158785.1 Streptomyces colwelliae
CGCCTATCTCGCCTGCGCCGCCCACGACCATGATTCGACCTCGGCGGTCGCGTTCCTGATCTGCGAGCGCTGCGGCCTGGTCGGCGAGATGTCATCCGCCTCGTTCGCGAAAGACCTCAACGCCGCGGCGCGCAGCTCCGGCTTTGCGCCGAAATTGTCCGTGGTGGAGATCACGGGCGTCTGCACCCATTGTCAGAAAAAATCTTGAAGCAACAACGGCGCCAAGCCGGTATCCGGGAAGAGATGTCCTCACCTCAAGCCATGCCGTCCGCCGGTCGTCCCCTCAGTGCCGGCGCCGTCGCCCTGATGCTCATGCTGTGCCTGACCTGGGCCTTCAACCAGATCGCGGTGAAGCTGGTGCTGCAGGACATCCCGCCGATGCTCCAGGCGATGTTCCGCTCGATGGGCGCGCTGCCGGTCCTGTTCATCATCGGCAGCCTGCGCGGGGTCAAATTCTTCGAGCGTGACGGCACGTGGAAGCCGGGCCTCGCCGCGGGCTTGATGTTCGGCATCGAGTTCGTGCTGATCTTTCAGGGCCTGCGCCTGACCTCGGCCTCGCGCGCGGTGGTGTTTCTCTACAC
>NZ_JBLTJC010000905.1:0-579 GCF_048158785.1 Streptomyces colwelliae
CCCGCACACCCACCGGAGACCTACGCCAACAGCCCCCGCAACGGAAACACCGCCCGCCGAGTAGCCACCACCGCCTGATCAAGACGATCCCCGGGGTCATACCCCGACTCCCAGTCCGCGTAGGCCACCGGCCACCGCCCATCAGTCATCCGCTGCGGCCCCAACTGCCGCGTCCGAGCAAACACTTCCTGCCGCCACCCCTCAGGAATCACCGCTTCCGGCGCGATCTCCCGCCCCGCAGCGATCGCGACAAGATGCGTCCAAGACCGCGGCACCACCTCCACCACGGCATAACCACCCCCACCGAGCGCGACCCACTTCCCGTCCGCGTACTCGTGCGCCAGCTCATGACACGCGACCTGCACGGCCCGCTGCGCATCCAACGACACAGCGAGATGAGCAAGCGGATCCTCGAAGTGCGTATCGGCCCCGTGCTGAGTCACCAGCACCTGCGGCCGACCTCGCGCCGCGGACGGCGGGAAGAGGGTGATGCCGACCAGGTCGAGGAAGGCCAAGTGGTTCTTGTCCGGTACCCGGTTGAGGCGGTAGACGATCTGGTCGGCGGCGCGGAGGTGGGCG
>NZ_JBLTJC010000906.1:0-576 GCF_048158785.1 Streptomyces colwelliae
CCCGAGAGGCCGCTGGGGAGGGCCGGGAGGGTGAACGAGACAGACAGGGCACGGCCGTTGTTGGCGGCCCAACTGCGCACCTGGGCAAGGGCCTTGTCGCGGCGGTCGATGCCGGACGAGTTGGTGAGCGACGCCGATTCGATGTCGAAGTCGACGTGCGAGAGGTTGAACGTGGTGATGACGTTCTCGATCTGCGCTGCCGCCGCCTCCGGGCTGGAACAGGAGTCGCCGATCTCGGTGAGCGCGGTGTCGGCGCCGTAGCCGCCGAACGACACGGAGACGTCACCGCCCTGTGCCCGGATGCCGTCGATCTGCGTCTGGAGGGAGGCCTGTTGGCCGATCTGCCAGGTGCAGCCGGGGCCGTCGACGAACGCGATGGTGAAGAACTTGGTGCCGTAGTTGTTCGCCACGTCGGTGAGGGAAACGTTTCCCGACCACGTGTCCACGAACGGCGCGAAGACATGGGCGGGCCAGGGATTCGGCGCGGAGGCCGCCGCCGCGGGTGCCGCCGCCGAGCCGAGCCCGGCCGCCGCGAGGGCTCCGGTCAGCAGGGCGGCGGAGAGGAGGGAGCGGGAC
>NZ_JBLTJC010000907.1:0-564 GCF_048158785.1 Streptomyces colwelliae
CGCCCCGACACTGGCCCCAGGCCGGGACGAGCTCCGGCCGCCCGCCCGGCACCCCGACGCGAAGGAGTGACCATGCTGCCCGGATTCCTCACCAGGGCGGTCGAGTTGCTGCTCGGCAGGGAGGGCCGCTCGCTCCACCTGAAGGCGGCGGGCGCGGCGACGGCGGTCCTCGGCGTGGTGATGCTCGTCGGCTCCTGGGCGGTGACCGCCGCCGAACAGGGAGCGCGCGGCGCCAACCTGACGACGTACCCGAGGGCCCTGTGGTGGTCGATCGAGACGGCGACCACCGTCGGATACGGCGACTTCTACCCGGTCACCCTGTGGGGCCGCGTCGTCGGCTCGGTGGTGATGGTCGTCGGCATCACCACCTACGGCCTCGTCACGGCGGCCCTGGCCACGTGGTTCGTCGGCCGGGAACAGCGCCGCCGGCACCATCTCGCGCACGGGGCCGAGGAGTTGGCCGCGGAGACGGTACGGGCTCTGCATGAGCGGTTCGACCGGTTGGAGCGGTTGGTGGCCGGGAAGGGCGAGGACTGACGGCTTGGGAGGGTGAGGGGTTGGGGG
>NZ_JBLTJC010000908.1:0-563 GCF_048158785.1 Streptomyces colwelliae
GAAGCGTCCGCCCTGTATAAGAGACAGCAAGCACACCCCCGCCAGGATCGCCGTCGACGGCGCGGCCACCTTCAGCAACGCACCGGCCAACGACCCCGTAGCCGCGTAACCCGCCCCCGCCGCCGCGTACATCACCGAGTACCCCGCGGCCAGCGCACGCGGTGGCAGCACCTCACGCAGCGAGAGATTCCGGGTGAGCATCGCGCCCGACTGGAGCGTGCCGCCGATGACCAGCGCGACCGCGATCCCCGCCGTGGCCGGTATCACCGCGGCCAGCGCCACACACACCGAGGTGCCGGCCATCAGCACCAGACTGCGGGTGCGCAACAGCCCCGGCCAGCCGCGCAAGCTGTAGACGAACGCGCCGAGCCCACCGCCCACCGCCATCCCGGTCAGCAGCGGGCCGGACCAGCCGACGCCGACGCCGCGCTGTTCGAGGAGAGCCGGGAGGACGAGTTCGGACAGGCCGAGCAGGGCGAGGCTGGCCGCGCCCACGACATACACCGGCCAGGCACCGACCAGCACCCGGAGCAGCGGAGGACCGTCCCCACCCGCGCCGTCCC
>NZ_JBLTJC010000909.1:0-561 GCF_048158785.1 Streptomyces colwelliae
GGGCGGGACCGGTGACCATCAGGGGCGGGACCGGTGCCGGAACTCCCACCCGCCCCCCGGTCCGTCCGAAGCGGGGCCCTGAGCACTCGCGCCGGATGCCCCGGGTTCCACGGGCGCGGCCATCCCGATGCCATCAGGCGCCACCGGGTTGGCCGGAGCGAACCGGGGACTCCCCTCGGCCCGCGTGCGCGCAGAACCCCTCTCAGGTGCCCGTGACGGGCCGAACGGCGCCGGGACTCCCACCCGGCGCCGTTCGGCGGGCGGGACGGGCAGCGGGACCGGCGCCGAGGGCCGGCGGGACGGGCGGTGAGGCCAGTGCCGAGAGGCCGGCAGGACAAGCCGGCGGGACCGGTGTCGTGGGCCAGCGGGACGGGCGGTGGGACCGGTGCCGAGAGGCCGGCAGGACAAGCGGTGGGACCGGCACCGTGGCGCGCAGGGCGTACCCGGGACGGCACCAGGTTGAGCAGCGCAGTGAGCAGTCAGTGGGACCGACCCGGAGCGGGAACCGCCCCCGTAGCCCGCGACCGGCACCCATACCGGGGTGAGCGACCGGTACAGGCC
>NZ_JBLTJC010000910.1:0-561 GCF_048158785.1 Streptomyces colwelliae
TCTCCAAGGACGTCCTGTTCTCCGGCGCTGCCCACAGGTCGCGGTCCGCCGCTCCCGCACCGCCGTCCGGCTGTGTCTGGTCCCCCACTGCCCCGTCCCCCTCGGTCGATCGTCAGACCGACCATGCTAGAGCGTCCACGTGCCCACTCCATCACCTGGGCTGTCCCCCGACGGCGGCTACGTCACCTGGGCTGTCCTCGACGGCGGCTACGTCATCTGGGCCGGGGGCACCGCTGGCATGGGCGACGCCCGGTGGTCGGCGGTCGGCGGTCGGCGGTCGGCGGTCGGCGGTCGGCGGTCGGCGGCTTGTACCCAGCGACTGGCCGCTAGCGACTGGCGGCTGGCGGCTGGCGGCTGGTACCACCGTCGATCAGTACGGCCCGCACCGCCAGCACCACCAGTACTGCCCACACCGCCCGCACTGCCCGCACTGCCCGCACCACCAGCATCGTCAGTACCGCCCGCACCGCCAGTGCCGCCCGTGCCACCGGTCCCGCCCCCCGCATCACCACCGATCGGGGTCAACGGCGTCGGCACCGGCACCACTCCAGATCCCGTCCG
>NZ_JBLTJC010000911.1:0-556 GCF_048158785.1 Streptomyces colwelliae
CACCCCGCCCGTGCCCCTCGCCGCCCTCCTGGCCCGCGAGGATCTGGGGCTGCGGCAGATCGCCGGGCCGTCCGACCCCGACATCGCGATCCACTGGGCGCACACGTCGGAGATGCCGGACCCCTATCCGTACCTGCTGGGCGGCGAACTGCTGCTGACGGCCGGCGTCCACATCCCGGAGGCGGCCGGCTCGGGCACGTACTTCGCCGACTACGTCTCCCGGATCGTCGAGGCGGGCGGCGTGGCCCTCGGCTTCGGCGTCGCGCCGGTCCACGACACCGTGCCGAGAGCCCTGGTCGCGGCCTGCGACGACTACGACCTGCCGCTCCTGGAGGTCCCGCCCCCGACCCCGTTCTCCCGGGTGGCCCGCGCGGTCTGGCAGCTGATGGCACAGGCCCGCCTCGCCGAACTCCGCCGCGTCACCGAGGCCCAGCAGAGCCTGGCCGCGGCGGCCTCCCGCCCCGACCCGATCCCTTCGGTCCTGCGCCAACTCGCCCAGCGGGTGAGCGGCCGCGCGGTGCTGTACGGCCCGGACGGCACGGAGATCGCGGCGGCG
>NZ_JBLTJC010000912.1:0-555 GCF_048158785.1 Streptomyces colwelliae
GGGTCAGGCACTCCCACCAGGTGATTGTCAGTGGCAGCCGCTATCTTGCGACTCATGCCGGATGCCGAAGACGTACGCCGTATCGCCCTCTCCCTCCCGGACACGACGGAGAAGATCGCCTGGAACATGCCCACCTTCCGGGTCGCCGGGAAGATGTTCGTCACCGTGCCCGAGGAGGAGACCTCCATCGCGGTGCGCTGCCCCAAGGAGGAGCGCGACGAACTGGTCCTGGCGGAGCCGGAGAAGTTCTGGGTCGCCGACCACGAGGCGGGTTTCGCCTGGGTCCGGGCCCGCCTCTCCGCGCTGGACAGCGAGGACGAACTCAGAGACATCCTCGCCGACTCCTGGCGCCAGGCGGCCCCGCCCCGACTCCTTGACACCTACCCCGAGTTGGGCCTGCCGTCCGGGTCCGGCGACTGAAATTCCCGAGGGCGTTGTCAGTGGTGCGTGGCATCATCCGGAAGCGGGAGTGGGAGCCGGGGCGGAGGGGGCTCCGGGTCCCACGGCAATGATTCCGAGCGGGATGTCGTGAGCACCGGCGAGGCGCTTCGGGGG
>NZ_JBLTJC010000913.1:0-554 GCF_048158785.1 Streptomyces colwelliae
CCGCCATGGTGATCCTCGTCATCGCCGCCGCGCCGCCGGATCTGCTGGTGCACAGCCCTGGGAATCCAGTGTCGCGGTTCGGCCTGATGGGTGGTCGGACCCCGGAAGGCCGTTGATCTGGTTCATGCGCGGAGGCGCAGGCCGCGTGGTGTCGCGATGAAGCCTGCTCCTTCCAGGAGGGTGCCGATGGGGGAGGTCAGGGCCGAGGCGCCGTTGACGCGCTCCACCGTGACCGTGCCGAGGGAACCGGCTCGGGCCGCTGCCGCGAGGGCCTCGGCGGCCGCCTGGAGGCGTGGGTCCTCGGCGGACGTGGTGTCCGGTGCGGAGGGCCAGGCGAGCAGGGTCTTGCCGCCGCGCTCCATGTAGAGCGTCAACTCACCCTCGACCAGCACTACGAGAGAGCCCGCCTTGCGCCCCGGCTTGTGCCCGGCACCGGTCGGCGGCTCGGGCCAGGGGAGGGCGGCGCCGTACGCGTTCGCAGGGTCGGCGGCGGCCAGGACGGGCGTGAAGGAGAGCTACGAGGGGCACGTCACGCGGCACGGGACGGTCGACAC
>NZ_JBLTJC010000914.1:0-552 GCF_048158785.1 Streptomyces colwelliae
AGTACGAGGGGCTCCTGGGGTGTCAGGTGGAGTGCGGGCGGCACGAGAGCGTCCCGCGGAAGGACATCGGTATATCGACTGGCCTGCGCTGGTACAGCCGGTGCCGCTACGTCGACCGGTCGCCACCGGTTCGCCGAGGTGACCGCTCCGGAGGGCGAAGTACCACCGGCCGCCAACTCGGCTGATCTGAAGCACCAGTTGCAGAGCGCTCAGGCTCAACGCCCTCCAGAACAACGGGACTCGACCCCGCATGGCTCCCACTCCGAAACACCTCCCGAGGAACAGTCTTGAATCCCACGCCCACCTCTGACGGCCCCTCCCACGAGGCGAGCCCTCGACACACGCAGACCCTGGCGGCGGCCTCGGCCGAGTCCGTTCCCCGGCAACAGCCCCGCAGCCCGGAGGTAGGTCGGCCACGCGGCGCAACCGCCGACCTCCTGGAGCACCCCGACCCCCACACCGCCGCCGAGACCGCAGCCGTCGAGAACCTCCTACGCTGCTGGGTACGCGAAACGAACCTCCCCGCCCCCACAAACGGCACCCTTCACATCC
>NZ_JBLTJC010000915.1:0-544 GCF_048158785.1 Streptomyces colwelliae
GGCCCCGACCTCACCGGTACGCCCACGCACACCGCTTCGTCCCCCGGCTCCGGAACCGCCACTCGCACGAGACCCCGCCCGCGGTACCGACTCCGCTCCCCCGGCCCCGACATCGTCCCGAGCCTTCCGCGCCGCACCACGAGCCACCCGCAATGCCTCACGCGCGGCATCGGCGGGCCGTGCCGAACCGCCGTCGGCGACGGTCGCCGGTTCCTGAGCAGTCTCCGGTTCCTGAACGGACTCCGAGTCCTGAAGGGTGGCCGACCCGTCCCCCGTTGCATCCCCGGACCGCACCGGGTCCGCTGTTCCTGCTCCGGCGCCGCCTCCCGGGCTGATCGCTGCCGTCGCGTCCTCGGCCGAGCCGTCTCCCGGTGTCAGGGCGTCTTCCCCGGAAGCGCCGGCGGCGCGCCGCTCGGCGACGGCTCGGCGGAGCGCCGCCCGTGCCGCGTCACCTGGCCGGGACTGGGACTGGGGCTGGGACTGGGGCTGGGGCTCCGAGGCCTTGTCACCTGCCGCACGGTCCACGCCTGGTGGACGGGAAGGC
>NZ_JBLTJC010000916.1:0-528 GCF_048158785.1 Streptomyces colwelliae
GGACAACCACCGGTGCACCACCACGCCTACCTGTGGACCGGACCGAAACCCCGCTTCGACCAGGAGGCCCTACGCCGTCCACCCCACCCCGAACCACCTCCACCGGGCAGCCGCCCGGAGTTGATCCAGCGCTACCGCGAAGTGGCAGCGGAATTCCCCACCTCCGACCTCCCCCCGCTGGAAACGGCGTACTGGCTGGTCAAGCCTCGGTCACTGGTACGGGGGACCTGGCCGGACCCGGCAGCCGCGGCGAGTTGGCTCAAGCGTCAACTCGCCGCCTACGCGCCCCGGTTCGCGGACGGGACACAGCGCGACACCGGTCACCTCGCCACCCTCGCAGCCTCCGCCGCCACACGACTGGCCTCCGGCCACGACTCGTCGTACGGCTTCTATCTCGAACGGCCGGCCTACCTCTCCCTCGCCCTCGTCACCTGCACCCCGAACCGAGCCAGGCCCAACCTGCCCTGCCCCTTGGACAGTTGAGTCATCGGGCAAGACCTCCTGGGGCCCCTCACCCCGCCGTACAAC
>NZ_JBLTJC010000917.1:0-513 GCF_048158785.1 Streptomyces colwelliae
CCTCAAGATCCACCGCCCCCACACCAAGGCGGACATCGCCGCGGCCCGCGACCGCCTCAAGTGGGACGAGGCCTTCGTCCTCCAGGTCGCCCTCGCCCGCCGCCGCCACGCGGACGCCCAACTCCCCGCCGTAGCCCGCAAACCGTCCCCCGACGGCCTCCTCACGGCCTTCGACGACCGCCTTCCGTTCACGCTTACGGACGGGCAGGTGAAGGTCTCCAAGGAGATCTTCGACGACCTGGCGACGGAGCATCCGATGCATCGGTTGTTGCAGGGGGAGGTGGGATCGGGGAAAACCATGGTGGCCCTCCGAGCCATGCTCGCCGTCGTCGACGCAGGCGGACAGGCCGCGATGCTCGCGCCCACCGAAGTGCTCGCGCAGCAGCATCACCGGTCGATCACCGTCGCTGCCGAAACGAGGCAGTCGCACGGCCGCGGCGGCTGCATGATGCCGAGCAGCTGCCGGACCAGTTCCTCGGTCGCGCGCCGATCGGCCGTCCCATCGGCCGGTAC
>NZ_JBLTJC010000918.1:0-508 GCF_048158785.1 Streptomyces colwelliae
GTACGGGGGTGGGTGCGGGGGCCGTACTCGACTGCCCGCCCTGCTGCCCGTCCTGCGCGGCCTGTTCGGCGGCGGCCCGTACTGCGGCGACGCGCTCTTTGCGCACGACGTCCTCGGCCTGTGTCAGCGCGGCCAGGGCCGTCCGGAGGTCGTGGCGGCCCTGAGCCTCTTTCCGCTCGTTCTCCGAGATCTCCGCCGGCCGTGTCGTGATGGTCCCCCGGGCCTCCGAGAGCTGCTGCTCCAGCCGTGCGACCAGCTCCTTCGCCTCGCGCTCGGCCTCGGTGGACTCGGCGGCCGTCTTCACCGCCCGCCGGTGGTCGTCGGTCCTGCTCGTGACCGCGAGCCGTGCCTCCTCGTGGGTTGCTACGGCGGCCTTGTGCTCCAGGTTGGCCTGCCAGCGGGAGGCGGTGCTCAGGTTCAGCCGCCGCTGGGCGTCGGCGAGGTTGTCGGTGGCGGTGTGCAGGAGTTCGGCCTGGGCGTGGAAGGCGGTCCACGCGGTGGTCAGGTC
>NZ_JBLTJC010000919.1:0-506 GCF_048158785.1 Streptomyces colwelliae
GGAATATGCGGGGGCCCGGGGCAAACGCCGCGACGCAGACGCCGGGGAACACGCGAAGCCCCGGGGCAAGTACGGCGGCACAGGCGCCAGGCAATACACGAGGACCCGGGGCAGGTGCGGCAGCACAGGCGCCAGGGAACACACGAGGGCCCGAGGCAAGCGCCGCTTCACGCCCGCCGACAGACGGCCGGATCGCGGGAACGAGCGGCACTTCGCAACCGTCTTCCGCCGGAGGCACTCCCACCGCGAACACCACCTCACGACCACCGACAGACGGCCGGACTCCCTCGGCGAGCGGCGCCTCACGACCGCCGCGCGAGACC
Source organism: Streptomyces colwelliae (assembly GCF_048158785.1). Classification (NCBI taxonomy): domain Bacteria; kingdom Bacillati; phylum Actinomycetota; class Actinomycetes; order Kitasatosporales; family Streptomycetaceae; genus Streptomyces; species Streptomyces colwelliae. Next base: position 324 of record NZ_JBLTJC010000919.1, read on the forward strand.
ACCCCCGTCGCCGGTATCGGCACCCCCCGCATCGGCCTCACCGACCTGGGCACCGCCTGGCAGGAAGCCACGGCGGCGTGCCGCGCGGCCCTCGCGGAACCCCGCTTCGCACCGGTGGCCGAGTGGGCGCACATCGGCCCGTACCGCCTCCTCACCGCACTCTCCCCCGAGTCTCCCCACGAC
>NZ_JBLTJC010000920.1:0-506 GCF_048158785.1 Streptomyces colwelliae
GTTCGGGCTGGTGCCGGTGTTGTCGGTGGTGGGCCCGACTGTCCCGCGCCGACCATCACGGCGGCGGTGTCGCGGGCGAAGTCGGCGGACTTGTGGCGGGCGTCGTAGCCGATGACGACGGTTCCGGTGCCGTCGGTGTGCCCGTTCGCCTTCAGGTACGCGGCGAGTCCGGCGGCGGCCCGGATGACGACCGCGCGGTTCATCCGCATGGGCCCGGCGCCGAGTTCGCCACGGAGGCCGGCGGTGCCGAACTGGAGGGTGCCGCGGAAGCGCTCCGCGAGCTCCGTGACGTCCCCGGCGTCGATGAGCTTGGCGAGCTCGTCGCGTGTGTCCGCGTCGGGGTCCTCGGCGAGCCAGGTCCTGGCCCGCGCGATGAGTTCGTCGTCGTGCACGTCGGGTCAACCTCTCGTGGTGTGTTGTACGTCAGCTTCTCGACCGACCGAGACGGGTGGGGTCGCCCGTCACCTTGCCGTACATCGCCTGTAGCCACAGCAGATAGCTGTACG
>NZ_JBLTJC010000921.1:0-502 GCF_048158785.1 Streptomyces colwelliae
TGTGAGGGATGGTTAAAGTCATTAAAGGCACATATTGCCTCTAACATTCAATTCACCCAGCAGTATCTGAATGAAAATATTCCAGAATTGATCGTAAGGCCAGCTGATGGTTGCTATTTTTCCTGGATAGATTGTTCTGCTATTGGTTATCCTTTTGATGAATTCTACAGTCGATTAATTCATGAAGGCAAAGTGGGCATTATGGCGGGGCATGTCTATGGAACGGAGGGGGAGGGCTACCTTCGTCTGAACCTGGCCTGCGGTCGAGAAAAATTATATATGGGGCTTACGCGGCTTGTGAGTGTAATTAAAAATATTAATCAGGGAGAATAAAAATGAATAACACGGATCTTATCCATCTCATTAAACATTTTATGCATAACGAACTTAAAGCAGTAGAAGAGGTTATTGATTCCCCACTTTCTGAATTCGCGAATTTAATTAAAGTATTACAATCTTGTCAGGGAAAAGTTGTTTTTATTGGTGTTGGTAAGTCCGGTAT
>NZ_JBLTJC010000922.1:0-501 GCF_048158785.1 Streptomyces colwelliae
GGGGCAGGTTCCTGGATGAGCGCGTCCGGGCTGCCGGGGGCGGGTTGGTCGCCGAGGGTGTCATAGCTGATGTCGGCCGCGGCCTCGTCGGCGAACCCGTACCGCGGGCCGCGCCGCAGGATCTCCTCGACGAGGGCGGTGGACGCCGTACTCCCGAGACTGATGTTGAGAAACCCGGGCCCGGTGATCTCGACACCGCTGACGCCATGGGCACCGGCGAGATGCGGCCGCAGCAGTTCGGCGACACGGCGGGGGGTCTCTCCGGCGGGCCGGGCGAGCTGGAGGGCGATGTTGGTGGCGTAGTCACCCCACCCGCCGGCCCCCGGCACGGTCACGGAGGCCTTCTCAGGCACGACCACGCTGAGCTCCCCGTCCTCGACAGCACGACGCACCGCGCGCAGCACGGTACGGGAGAGCTCGACGGGGGTCACGGGACAAGCGTATGGGAGGAGGGGGGTGGGTAGGCCAGCCGGTTTGTCCGGTGGTCCGGGACTGTCTCTT
>NZ_JBLTJC010000923.1:0-495 GCF_048158785.1 Streptomyces colwelliae
GGCTTATTGTATATTAATATTTATACGTCAGTTTGTTATTATCCCCGTTTTTCTTGTGGACCGGGACTATGTATGGTTACTTGGCCTTCTAATCTTTACTCAGCAGGTTTTTGGTCAGGGGATTGGTGCTCTGGTGCCGAAAATAATCAGTGGTTATTTTAATGTGGAGCAGCGTGCGGCAGGACTGGGGTTTATTTATAATGTAGGTTCACTTGGTGGAGCATGTGCGCCTATTCTTGGTGCAGTTGTTGCGTCTCATACAAGTCTTGGTACAGCAATGTGTTCTCTTGCTTTTATCTTAACATTTGTTGTTCTTGTCCTTATTGGTTTTGATATGCCATCACGTGTACAGAGATGGATCCATCCAGAAGCTGCGCTTGAATATGATACTGTCGATGGAAAACCTTTTTATGGAGCAAGAAAAAAGAATGTTGCAGAAGAATAACGGATGCTATCAGGGAATAAAAAAATGATTCATTACAGGGAGAATATATA
>NZ_JBLTJC010000924.1:0-494 GCF_048158785.1 Streptomyces colwelliae
ATCTGAATTAGGTAAATTAGAGCGTGCTAATGCCTCCAATCCGTTTTATGTAAAGGAAGTAGACATCGACTTAGAAGATAAAGTAATACTGCTCATTGATGATATTTATACAACAGGATTAACAATACATCATGCAGGGTGTAAATTATTATCATTAAATGTCAGAAAATTCAAAGTGATTGCGTTTGCACGATAAACCAAACGTGGTAAAATATAAGTAAGCATTACCAATATAAGAGGTTAAAGGAGAGATTACTATGATTAGATTTGAAATTCATGGAGATAACCTCACTATCACAGATGCAATTCGCAACTATATTGAGGACAAAATTGGTAAGTTGGAGCGTTATTTTAATAATGTGCCTAATGCAGTAGCACATGTTAAAGTTAAAACTTATTCTAACTCAGCTACTAAAATTGAAGTTACTATTCCATTAAAAGATGTAACATTAAGAGCTGAAGAAAGACATGATGATTTATACGCTGGCATTGAT
>NZ_JBLTJC010000925.1:0-493 GCF_048158785.1 Streptomyces colwelliae
CCGCACCACCGGCCCACGCGGCGGCGGCCGCTCCCGCCTGCGCCGCCCCCGGCGCCCGCACCTTCCCCCTCACCACCCGCATCCACGACGGCCCCGACACCTACACGGCCGGCGGCGGCTACGGCACCTGGTACCTCGACCTCACCAACACCACCACCCGCCGCTGCACCGCGATCCACCCGGTCGTCGTCCTCGTCGACCAGCAACGCGCCCTGAAACCGTCCCAGCCCAGACTCGAGTTCTACGACGGCGCCCGCCCGCGCCCGTACCCGGTCCACTTCGAGAAGACCGACGAGGCCGAACTCGTCGGCGCCTTCGACGAAGGCTTCCCGGGCTTCACCGTCGACCCCGGCAAGACCCTCACGGTGAAGGTCCGCCTCGCCCTCGCCCCGGGCACCGTGGCGAACGAGATCACCGCCGACGCGGCCGTCGTACAACGCCATGCCGACGACGGCGACTGGATCGGTCAGTCGAACGACTACCGCTTCGACGT
>NZ_JBLTJC010000926.1:0-488 GCF_048158785.1 Streptomyces colwelliae
GTGTAATGGTGCTTGATGATGAAGACCGTGAAAACGAAGGCGATATGATCTTCCCGGCAGAAACCATGACCGTTGAGCAGATGGCGCTGACCATTCGCCACGGTAGCGGTATTGTTTGCCTGTGCATCACTGACGATCGCCGTAAACAACTCGATCTGCCAATGATGGTAGAAAATAACACCAGCGCCTATGGCACCGGTTTTACCGTGACCATTGAAGCAGCTGAAGGTGTGACTACCGGTGTTTCTGCCGCTGACCGTATTACGACCGTTCGCGCAGCGATTGCCGATGGCGCAAAACCTTCAGATCTGAATCGCCCAGGCCACGTTTTCCCACTTCGCGCGCAGGCAGGTGGTGTACTGACGCGTGGCGGTCATACTGAAGCGACTATTGATTTGATGACGCTGGCAGGCTTTAAACCGGCTGGTGTGCTGTGTGAGCTGACTAATGACGATGGCACGATGGCGCGTGCACCAGAGTGCATTGAG
>NZ_JBLTJC010000927.1:0-486 GCF_048158785.1 Streptomyces colwelliae
TCTGTCGACCGTCACCGTGCATGTGCGGCGGTTGCGCGGGAAGGTCGAGGACGATCCGGGGCGGCCGCAGTTCATCCAGACGGTGTGGGGGATCGGGTACCGCTTCGATCCCACCGGCACCGAGGGGGAGTGACCGGTCATGCGTGACGCCCTGCTCATCGCGCTTTTCGCCTTTCTCGGAGCCGCTGCCGCCGGGGTGCTCGGTGCCGGCGCCCTGTGGCTGCTGCGGCGGCGGTCGCTCACCGCGTCCGTGTCCGTCGTCGCCGCGGTCGCCGTGACCGCGATGCTCGCCGGGACGCTGGCCGTGGCGCAGGCGATGTTCCTCTCCCGGCACGATCTGTCCGTGGTCACGACGGTGGTCGCGATGGCCGCCGTCGTCTCCCTGCTCACCGCCCTGCTGCTCGGCCGCTGGGTCGTCGCCCGCAGCCGTGAACTCGCCCTCGCCGCCCGCGACTTCGGCGACGGCGGCGAGGGCGAGTTCACGGC
>NZ_JBLTJC010000928.1:0-486 GCF_048158785.1 Streptomyces colwelliae
GCCGGTGAGGTGCTGATTATGCTTGGTGGACCAAACCCGGCGGAAGTGCGTGCTGGTCTGGATGCGATGGTTGCGAATATTGAAAATGGCGCTGCTTTCCAGTGGGCAAATGACGCAGAAAACACAGCCTTCCTGGCACATGTAGTTTCGCGTACCGGTTCTTATCTCTCATCAACCGCCGGGATCACGCCTGGCGATCCGATGGCGTATCTGGTGGCACCGCCGCTGGAAGCGACCTACGGCATTGATGCAGCGTTGAAATCTGCCGACGTGCAGTTGGTGACCTATGTCCCGCCACCGTCTGAAACCAACTACTCGGCAGCATTTTTAACCGGTAGCCAGGCCGCGTGTAAAGCAGCCTGTAACGCCTTTACCGATGCAGTGCTGGAAATCGCGCGTAATCCAATCCAGCGTGCGTAACGGAGGTTGCCGATGATCAATGCACTGGGATTGCTGGAAGTGGACGGCATGGTCGCCGCTATAGAT
>NZ_JBLTJC010000929.1:0-485 GCF_048158785.1 Streptomyces colwelliae
GGTGCGCGTGAACACCGAGTTGGGATTGGCATCGTCGTTGGAGAGACGATCGAGCGCGGTCTGGCGGGGACCTGCCGAGAACACCGAGAACACGCCTTCGGGCAGCTGCGTCATCGGCGCCAGCCCGCCGCCGCCGGCCACCGCGCGCGTGCCGGACCGCTCGAACGGATTGTTGCGACAGGCGTCGAACACCAGGATCGAGGTACGCGCCTTCTTGTTCTGCAGACGCTCGACGATGCGATCGGCGAGGATCGAGGCGTCGCGCACCAGCTCTTCCTGCCCTTCGGTCGCCGCCGGCACGTCGGTCGGCAGCAGATAGTTCTGCCCCGCGATCTCGAATCCATGTCCGGCGTAGAAGAAGAAGGCGGTATCGCCCGGCTCGATCGCCCTGTCGAACGCGAGCAGCGTCTCCGAAAATTGCTGCCGGCTCTGGTTCTCGGCCACCATCACCGTGAAGCCGAGCTGCTTCAGCGTGTCGCCCATGG
>NZ_JBLTJC010000930.1:0-484 GCF_048158785.1 Streptomyces colwelliae
GGTGCTGAGGGAGCTGGCGGTGAAGGGTGCGCGGGGTCAGGCGTCCGAAGCGTCGGCGGCAGAAGTGGCGGAGGCGGAGCGGTACTTGGGGGTCGAGGGCCCGCGGGGCTCGGCGGACGAAACGCCGGAGGCGCAGCCGCACTCTGCGATGACGGCGTCGCAGGACCCGGCGGACACAACGGCGGGCGCGCAGCGACCCCCAGCGGTTGAGGCCGAACAGAGCCCGGCGGACGAGACGCCGGAGGTGCAACGCCCTCCGTTGGAGGAGCGCCCCGCGGACGCAGTGCGGCGGGCGTTGCAGGCGGCGCGAAAGCGTGGGAGTCAAGGCGCTGACGCGGAAGCCGCCGGGCTCTCGGAGTCTTCTCGCGCACCGGGGTCTTCCCGTCCACCAGGCGTGGACCGTGCGGCAGGTGACAAGGCCTCGGAGCCCCAGCCCCAGTCCAGGACGTCCGGGTCGGACACGTCCGCGGGGGCGCCGTCGATC
>NZ_JBLTJC010000931.1:0-484 GCF_048158785.1 Streptomyces colwelliae
CTGCTGGAACAGGCGGTCGCCGCGACCGCGAGTCGTGACCACTGGACGCCGTATGATCGCCAAACTCGACCTGTACGACAGCCTGTTGGCGGTGCCTCGGCGGCATCGCGGCCGGCATCACCCTGGTCGCTGTGGCGCCGCAGGACGCCCGTGGCGACCGCGAGGCGCGGAACAGATCAGCGCGTGCACGGTCACGACCACCGCCATCCAGCTCGCGGTACCGACCCTACGCCGTCCTCGCCTCCTCGAAGCGGCCGCGGACCATGGCGGCCTTCCGCCGCGTTGGGCCCGGTGGTTCACCCGGTGGCTCGTCTCCTTCCTGTCGGACGTGTCCGGCGCGTCCTGCGTACGGCGACGAGGCCCGTCCGGTTCGCCGACCGCCGGCCGACCAGAACGATGCCGAGGGTTCTGCGCGAGCAGGATCAGCGGGGCCGCGTACGAGGCCTGCAACGACAGCATCAACGTCAGGAAGATGAACGGGTAG
>NZ_JBLTJC010000932.1:0-482 GCF_048158785.1 Streptomyces colwelliae
CCCTTGACCCATGCCTGAAGGCGACACCGTCTGGCAGACCGCGAGGCGCCTCCACACGGCCCTCGCGGGCAAGGTGCTGACCCGCAGCGACCTCCGCGTGCCCAAGTACGCCACGGCAGACCTCACCGGACGCACCGTCCTGGAGGTCACCCCCCGGGGCAAACACCTGCTGACCCGTATCGAGGGCGGCCTCACCCTCCACTCGCACCTGCGTATGGACGGCACCTGGAGGGTGTACGCCAACGGCCAACACTGGAGCGGCGGCGGCCCCGCCCACCAGATCCGCGTGATCCTCGGCACCGCCGACAGCACAGCCGTCGGCTACCGCCTCCCCGTCCTGGAACTCATCCGCACGACCGAAGAACACCGCGCAGTGGGCCACCTCGGCCCCGACCTCCTGGGCAAGACAATGCTGGCCAAGGCGCTGGCGCGGTCGATCGACTGTTCGGTGCGGCGAATCCAGTTCACGCCCGACCTGCTGC
>NZ_JBLTJC010000933.1:0-480 GCF_048158785.1 Streptomyces colwelliae
GTCCTGCTCCAGGCGATGATGCTGGCCGGGCGAGACCCGGTGGACGTCCGCGCAGCCCGCGTGATCCTGAAGCAGGACGCGTCCCGGCCGCACGGCTTCGCCGTCCACGCCACGTTTCCGATGTACCTGTGACGACGACCCGTAGAGGCTGATCCCGTGCCCCTGAGCCCCCTCGAACACGACCGCCACTACGGCGAGTTGGACCAGGTGATCCGCGCCTACGCCGGACAGCCGGCGGACGACACCCCGGACAAGCCGAGCGACGCCCTCACCGCCTACCTCCGCCACACCTGGCACACCCGCCCCTGGGCCCTCGCCGTAGCGGAGCGACAACTCCGGGAGTACGCCGACAATCCCCCGGGCCGACTCCGCCTGCGGCTCGGCGAGTTCTACGCCATCCCGGACATGGGGCTCCCCGAGGGCGAGATCCAGCAATGGCTGTACTGCCTCGCCGACCACATCAAACACAGCGTTGAGGAG
>NZ_JBLTJC010000934.1:0-480 GCF_048158785.1 Streptomyces colwelliae
GGGGCGCGGACGAAGGCTTCGCGGGTGCTGCACGGTGGGTGGTTGCTGGTGTTCGCGGCCTTGCTGCCTGGGGTGTTGGGGCTGGTTCCGGTGGCGGCGCTGGCGGGGTTGCTCGTGCATGCCGGGTGCGGGCTCGTGCCGGTGCGGCAGGTGCGGGGGCTCTGGCGCGGGCATCGGGGTGAGGTGGTCGTGCTCGGGGTGACCGCGGTGGTGATCGTGGTGGGGAATCTGTTCGAGGGGGTGCTGGTCGGGCTGGCGTTGGCCGTGGCGAAGACCGCGTGGGACGTCAGTCATGTGCAGGTGGAGACGGAGGATCTCGGGGACGCGGGGATCGTCGTACGGGTGCTGGGGCATGCGACGTTTCTGCGGTTGCCGAAGCTGTTGGACGCGTTGGAGGCGTTGCCGGGGGACCGGGTGGTGCGGCTGGAGTTGGGTGGGTTGCGGCATGTGGATCATGCGTGTGCGGCGGCGTTGGAGGGG
>NZ_JBLTJC010000935.1:0-479 GCF_048158785.1 Streptomyces colwelliae
CCGGGGGCGGCGCAGGCGGGAGCGGCCGCCGCCGCGTGGGCCGGTGGTGCGGTGATGAGGAGGGGGGCGGCTGCGGCGAGGCAGAGGGCCAGGGACCGGGACAGAGGTGTGCGCAGTGGGGTGCGCGGTCTCAAGGGCAGTCGCATAAGCACATGAGCGTGCCGGACGGGCGCCGCCGAACCGGGGTGCCGTGCCGATCGCGGGCCGCGAATGCCTCGAACGGGCGCGGCGGGACCCCTGTTCGGCGGAAGTGTTACAGATCTGGCGGAAGTGTCACACTTCCGCGCACCACCTACCGTCCCCGACTGCCAGTCCGCCGGCGAGTGCCTCGAACGGCGGGGCAGGGCATCTGTTCGGCGGAAGTGTTACAGATCTGGCGAAAGTGTCACACTTCCCCGGACCACCTACCGCCCGCCTACCCATCCGCCCGTCCGAACAGCGGCCCCAGCAGCAACTGCGCCGCCCCCTCCGCGACGCCC
>NZ_JBLTJC010000936.1:0-478 GCF_048158785.1 Streptomyces colwelliae
GGGACTGCGGACGCCGATATTGGCGTGATTCCTGATGTGGGAGTGTCGGAACGGGTCTCGTGGGCCGGGTGTTCTCGGGCATTCGTCGATTTCTGGCCTCGGCGCGAGGGGGAGTGGGGCCTGGGAAGGGTGGCGCGTACGTCCGGCTTCGGCGGGCGCCTGCATCGTTGACTAAAACGAACGATGCGTTCAGTATCTCTCGCATGGTTCGGTATAGTGAACGCATGGTTCATTCGATCGCCGCTTCTCGGGTAGGCGCACAGACCAGCGCCTACCTCGACGACACCTACCTGGAACAGGTCGACACGCGTGTGATCGCGGTCGGCGAGACGGACGGAGCGCCCTGGGCGGCCGTAGAGCACTGTCTGTTTCATCCGCAGGGCGGGGGACAGCCCGCCGATCGGGGGTGGCTGGAGGAGGTGGAGGTCGTTCCGGTCCGGGAGCGGGAGTCGGGGCTCGCTTGGGCTACGGCAGCTGG
>NZ_JBLTJC010000937.1:0-478 GCF_048158785.1 Streptomyces colwelliae
GTCCAGTAGTCGGGGCGTGAGGGCCACGAGTTCCCGGGGATGCGAGTGGCGTGGGTCACATCGGGTGGCGGCGGGCGCCGTGGCATCCTGGCGCGATGGCACTTCCCCGTGATCACGTACCCCTGGCCGAGCGGGTCGAGGAACTCCTCGCCGGCGGCGGCCCGTTGCCCATCGTCTCGGCCGGTGACCCGGTGCTCAGGCGCGGGATCGAGCCGTTCGACGGGCAGTTGGAGCCCGCGCTGCTGGCCCGGTTCGTCGAGGCGCTGCGCGCGACCATGCACGCGGCGCCGGGGGTGGGCGTCGCCGCCCCGCAGGTCGGGGTGGGGCTGCGGATCGCGGTGATCGAGGATCCGGCGCCGGTGCCGGACGAGGTACGGGTGGTGCGCGGGCGGGTGCCGCAGCCGTTCCGGGTGCTGGTCAATCCGTCGTACGAACCCGTCGGTGACGGTCGGGCCGCGTTCTTCGAGGGGTGTCTCAG
>NZ_JBLTJC010000938.1:0-478 GCF_048158785.1 Streptomyces colwelliae
GTGGTATGGTAGATGATCAATTAGAAATGGCGCTTAGCGCGCAACAAATCTTCCGTTACATCATGCAGCGTCACCCAAACACCGCCGAGCCATCGATCGCCGCGCTTGAATTTTTCTATTGCAATTCTTTCGATCTGAGCTCGATTAGCGGAGAAATTTTTCAGGAGAACTTCTGAAACTATTGGGTCGTTTTCGGCGAAATACATCATCTTTAGCAGAGCCTGATTCGAGACACGGCACTGCAGCTCGTGTGCAACATAACTCATTCTGAAATGTACGCAGTTTCCGATTATTTCCGGCACATTCCGTTCCTTAGATGTACATTTAGACATCCCCAGAATTCGGGGTACTCATAAGCTTCGAGCAAAATCTGACCTCTAAGCGATGGGACAAAGCCGTCACAGATCATCTTCCGGATGGCGTGCGCAGGCCATGCCAAGCGTCACGCACCTGATGATAATGCACCTCGGGTAGATAG
>NZ_JBLTJC010000939.1:0-478 GCF_048158785.1 Streptomyces colwelliae
GAAATAACCATAGCATAACAAAGATGCGAAAAGTGTGACATGGAATAAATTAGTGGAATCGTTTACACAAGAATTTAGCCGTTTTTTATGCGCGATTAAGTGATTATAAAACAGAGGGTTTATGAATGATTGCGCTTTTTATCTGAAAAAAAGACGCGGTTTAATGCCTGCATGCGTCGAACCGTTGGCCGGAGAGGGCGCTTAGGCCGCCTCCGGCAAGGTCAGCACTACCGACTCAATATATTTTTGTCAGCACATAGCGATAGAGTCCACCGTCCGGCACGAACTCAAGGCGATGGGTAATACAGGCAGGCGCATCTTCAGCGTGGTGCGAAACAAACAACAATTGCGTTTCACCTTCGCTAATCAGCACATCAACAAAACGGCGGATAAGCTGGCGATTGAGCGGATCAAGCCCCTGTAGTGGTTCATCGAGAATAAGCAACGTCGGATGTTTCACCAGTGCGCGGACGATCAG
>NZ_JBLTJC010000940.1:0-477 GCF_048158785.1 Streptomyces colwelliae
GCGCTGGAGCCGGCCGAGCGCGCCGCCCTCCTCACCACCACCGATCCCGAGGTGGCGCTGGCCCTTCTGGCGCGCGCCTTCGGGGCGGCCGAGATCATCCGGGAGGCCGCGTGACCGAGGACGCCTTTCCGCAGGAGCCCGGCGGCCGGCGCGCCATGTCCGGGGAGGCCGTGCTCAACGCCCTGCCGCTGCCGGTCCTGACCATCGGGGGCGACGAGCGGATCCTCCACTGCAACCACGCCGCGGAGGCCTTCTTCGACTATTCCGCGCGCCTGATGCAGCGGCGTCGCCTGCGCGACATCATCCCGTTCGCGTCGCCGATCATCGCGCTCGTGGCCGACGTCCGGCGCCGCCGGGCCAGCGTCAGCGAGTACCGGGTCGAGCTGACCCAGCCCCGCCTCGGTCTGGAGCGTAGCGTCGACGTGTTCGCCACGCCGCTCGCCGACGACGACGACGCCGTGGTGATGATGCTCCAGG
>NZ_JBLTJC010000941.1:0-475 GCF_048158785.1 Streptomyces colwelliae
CCCGTGATGCCATCAACAACGTCGAAGCTTACTTTGAGCAGCATCCTGCGCTGCTGAAACAAGCGACCGGTGCTGATCAGTTAGTACCGGCTCCGGAAGCTGGCGCAACGCAACCCGCGGAGTTCCATTGCCATCCGTCGAATACCATTAACGCGCTCAACCGCCTGAAAGGCATGTTGACTACCGATGTGGAAAGCTACGACAAGCTGTCGCTTGATCAACGTAGCCAGATGCGCCGCATTATGCTGTGCGTTTCTGACACTATCGACAAAGTGGTGAAGATGCCTGGCGTGAGTGCTGACGATCAGCGCCTGTTGAAGAAACTGAAGTCCGACATGCTTAGCACCATCGAGTATGCGCCGGTGTGGATCATCATGGCGGTCGCGCTGGCGTTAGGTATCGGTACGATGATTGGCTGGCGTCGTGTGGCAACGACTATCGGTGAGAAAATCGGTAAGAAAGGCATGACCTACGC
>NZ_JBLTJC010000942.1:0-473 GCF_048158785.1 Streptomyces colwelliae
GTCCTGGACGTCGCTGGACAGGTCCGGGAGCGCGGCGGTGGCCGCGTTCCGGTCGGCGGCGGCCTGCTCCCGCGCGGCGAGAGCGGCGACGACCTCCCCGTTGCGCCGGGCGACCTCGGTCTCTGTGTCGGTCGCCTTGCCCTGGGCGATGTTCTCGTTCCGCCGGGCGAACTGAAGGTCGCCGGCCGCGTCGGCCACGGCCCGCGCATCCTGCCGCGTCTTCTCCGCGGCCTTCCCGTGCTCCTCCTGCGCCCTGCGGATGTCGGCCGGCCGGTTGGCGACGGTGTCCCGCGCCGCCGCCAGCTCCGCACGGTCGGTCCTGAGCTGTTCGGAAGCCTCCCGGATCGCGTTCCTGGCGGCGGTGATCGCCGGGACCGCGTCCTGCACCCGGGGGTCGTCGGCGACATCGGGCGCGGGGTCGTGGGAACGCGGAGCGCCGGGTGCGACGGGGGTCGGCGAGGCCGGTACGGGGG
>NZ_JBLTJC010000943.1:0-473 GCF_048158785.1 Streptomyces colwelliae
ACCCGGTACGGCTACGACGACGCGGGCAACCTCACCGAACTCGCCTTGCCCGACAGGTCGTTGGTGTCCACCCGGCGGTCCGGATACTCGTACCCCTGAAGGACCATGACCACCGACCCGTCCGCCAGCCGGCTAGTGCCGCACGCGTCGTAGTTCGTGAACGCCTTCCGCCGGCCGTCCCGTTGCACACGGTGCCACCGGTCGTGAACAGCGCGGCCTGCTTGCCGGTGACCACAAGGACCAACGCCTTGCCGCCCGCCGTGGCGAGCCAACTGCCCTGTAGTCCGTCGGACGCGGCCGACGGAGCTGATGGAGCTGCGCGGGCTGGTCGAGCGGCGAGGTCGGCGGCGCCTCGACCGGATCGGCACCGAGATCGACTGGGTCATGAAGTACCAGCTGATCGAGCGGTACCGGGCGAAGCACAACATGACCATGTCCCACCCGCGACCTGGACGTCCGCGACCTTCGGGTGG
>NZ_JBLTJC010000944.1:0-472 GCF_048158785.1 Streptomyces colwelliae
CGTGTAGAGCTACGAGCGCCTCGGCGCCGTCGTCCGCGCCGAAGCCTGGATGACCGCTTCGAGGCCGCCTGATCGCCGACTCGTGGCGGCGCTGCGCGGTGCGCGGCGTCCACTCCGACGGCAGTCGGCTCCCGCCGCTGCGCGCGACCGCCGCGGGGAGCCGAGGCAACTCTCCGACGGACGAGACCGGTGAGACGAGGAGGTGGGTGGTGCCGTCCAGCCAGTCGGCGGACCGTACCCGCACCGACGTCCTGTTGATCTTCCCGCCGCAGACCGAGGCCAGGTTCTTCCCGTTTCTGACCGGCGACAGCATCGGCCTGGAGACGGCCCGCGTGCTGTACGCCGCCGGCGCGCAGATCGTCGGGCACCACCAGGACGGCGCGCCGCGCGTCCAGGACGCCTACTCGGTGCGGTGCGCCCCGCAGGTCGCCGGTGCCGGACGCGACACGATCGCGCACGCACGGCTCGTCGC
>NZ_JBLTJC010000945.1:0-472 GCF_048158785.1 Streptomyces colwelliae
TCATATAACAAAACATGTAGCTTGCTATATTTAATTTTAAGGAATTGTTATGGGAAATCATTTGTTATCAGCAAAAGCGACGCTCCCTGTTTATGATCGTAATAACCTGGCCCCAAGAATTGTTCATTTAGGCTTTGGTGCATTTCACCGTGCGCATCAGGGCGTGTATGCCGATATTCTTGCTACGGAACATTTCAGTGACTGGGGATATTATGAGGTCAACTTAATCGGCGGCGAACAGCAAATTGCCGATTTACAACAGCAAGATAATCTTTATACCGTTGCGGAAATGTCGGCTGATGCGTGGACGGCTCGCGTCGTTGGCGTCGTTAAAAAAGCCTTGCACGTACAAATAGATGGCTTAGAAACCGTGTTGGCTGCGATGTGTGAACCGCAAATCGCGATTGTCTCTCTGACAATCACCGAAAAAGGGTATTTCCACTCTCCGGCGACCGGACAGTTAATGCTTGAT
>NZ_JBLTJC010000946.1:0-466 GCF_048158785.1 Streptomyces colwelliae
TTTCTCGATCTGCTCGGTCCCCGCGAGGGCCGCAAATGGTCGAAGTTGACCGTCGTGCTCGGCCTGACGCTGGCGGTGACCGCCGTGATCGCAGCGCAGACCGCGCTCGCCTTCGTTTTCGACCCGCGCTACCACGACTTCCCCTACGCATCGCTGACGATGGCGGTGGTGCCGTTCGCGCTGCTGATGCTGAACCGGCCGCAGATCGGCCAGCGTCCGATCGCGGAATCGGTCTTTGCGGGGCTGCTCGCGGTGGCGTCAGCCTATGTGCTGGTCAACGAGGGCCGCGACAACTGGCAGTCGCTGTGGACCTGCGCGATCTATCTGCTGTTCGCGCTCACGCTGTGGCGGGCGCGGGCCGAGCAAATCCAAGAATGAGCAGGCCGATCGCAACGCCCGACAGCACGACGTTGTAGAGCACGATGCCAAGGCCCGCGGCGATGATGCCGACGGTAAGCAGCACGAT
>NZ_JBLTJC010000947.1:0-461 GCF_048158785.1 Streptomyces colwelliae
GTATAAGCGTGGCGGTCATGAGCACGTTGCTATCCCGAATCATCTTGAGCGACAGTTCGCCGTAACGGAACCAAATCAGGTGTGGTGCGGTGATGTGACCTATAGTGTGCCCGGAGTTCAGGGCGGGCATGGATGCTTAAATGAACCGCGAGTCTGTCTGGAATATTGAACCGGTAACTCACGATGAGAAACCCAACAATCCCACCGGGTGTGACGGTGGAGAACCTGAGCGGCAGTGACCTGCGGCATGCCCGCAGGGTGATGTAACCCGCTGACAACGGGGATTGAGGCGAGATCACTAAGCCGAGATGATCCTCAAGGTTAAGTACTGAAAGGCTGAAGAACATGAACCCGTTAATCCGCCTCTGTGGGTTGAAAACGTCACCACGGCCTACGTGATCTGACAGGCCGTGCAGGAGGAACTGGCAGTGATACGTAAGCACTGCCAGTTCCTCCTGCAC
>NZ_JBLTJC010000948.1:0-460 GCF_048158785.1 Streptomyces colwelliae
GCTCGACGGCGAGTTGCAGATGACGGTGACGGGCCTCGAGCGCGTGATTCCCGCGCTCGGCATCGAGAAGATGCTGGAAGAGGGCGTGCCGCAGGCAACGCTCGACCGCATCGCGCCCGGCGTGAAGTCTCAGGATCTCAACAACCTCTTCGGTGCGCTCGACCGCGCCGTCCCCGGCCTCGGCAAGGTCATCAAGCAGAACGCCAATGCCGGGCTTGCCGCCGGGATCAATTCGATCGGCACCGAGAGCACGCTGGAGGGCCGGAAGGCGCGAAGCTTCCCGCTGAAAATCCTCGACGGCACCGTGCTGCTCGCCCGCGCCTGGTCGGTCGAGGCCGGGATCGCCCGGGTGGAGCTGTTTGCCGCCCGCTATTCCAGCTTCATCGCCTACCGGGACCGGGGCCGCCCGGAAGCCGGCGTGGTCAACGCCTTCGCGGCGATCGTGCCCTGGAGCCGGGAC
>NZ_JBLTJC010000949.1:0-457 GCF_048158785.1 Streptomyces colwelliae
GCGTTATCGGTGGCGTTGTTGCTCAACATTTTGGCTATGCGGCCTGCTTCCTGTTTGCCGGGGCATTCACGTTGCTGGCGGCGTGGGTTGCTTATATCCGGCTGCATTCGGCAAGAGAACTGATGACAAGCGCAATTGATTGATCCGCGAATAACACAGAGAGGTAAGGGATGAAAATCAGTGAATTTCTACATCTGGCGTTACCAGAGGAACAATGGCTACCGACGATTTCTGGCGTTTTACGCCAGTTCGTAGAAGAAGAGTGTTATGTCTATGAGCGTCAACCCTGTTGGTATTTAGGCAAAGGGTGCCAGGCACGGCTGCACATTAATGCCGACGGAACGCAGGCGACATTTATTGATGATGCCGGGGAGCAAAAATGGGCGGTGGATTCCATTGCCGACTGCGCGCGTCGTTTTATGGCGCATCCTCAGGTGAAAGGACGTCGGGTATATGG
>NZ_JBLTJC010000950.1:0-456 GCF_048158785.1 Streptomyces colwelliae
GCCCACGACAGTGAACAGGATGATCGAAATGATGAGAATGGGGGAAGCCACGACCTCTGGATCGACGAACCCGTCGTAATGCGCGAGGGCGGACCCGCCGATCGAACTCAGCACCGCGCTTATGACCATCGCGATGGTCTTCGAACGCAGAAGATTGATCCCGATGGCCTGAGCCGCGTCCTCGTTTCCCTTCAGGGCCCTCAGTTGGTAGCCGAGCTTGGATTGGAGGATGGCGTACGTCGTTAGGACGGCAACGGCGGCGAAACCGAGCGCGAAGATCAGGTTCTGCGTCGCGACTGACACCCGGATCCCGTCCACCGTCCAGGCCTGGAACTGGACGAGCAATCCGGACGCGCCACCGAGAAAGTCGGTTCCGATGACGATGATGCGGCCCAACTCGCCGATGGCAAGCGTCACCAGCGCGAAATAGAGGTGCCCCAGCCTGAACCGGAACGT
>NZ_JBLTJC010000951.1:0-455 GCF_048158785.1 Streptomyces colwelliae
GCATCCGACCCTGGGTACGATTCCGCCGTCGGTGTTCATCGAAGTGGCCGAGCAGAGCGGGCTGATCGAGATCATCGGCCCGAAGGTGCTGCGTGCGGCCTGCATGGAAGCCTCGCAGTGGCCACGGGGTGCGGGCGGCGACGATCTGTTCGTGTCGGTGAACGTATCACCGCGGCAGCTGCGCGGCGGCGAGCTGCCGGCACTGGTTGCACAGTGCCTGCATGAGTCCGGGCTACCGGCCTCGCGCCTGCACCTGGAGCTGACCGAAACCGCAGTGATCGGCGACGAGATGGTTGCCGCGCAGCTGCTGGACAAGCTGCACCGCACCGGCGTGAAGGTCTGGCTGGATGATTTCGGAACGGGCTTCTCCGGTCTCAGCCACCTGCGCCAGGTGCCGGTGGACGGCGTGAAGATCGACAAGAGTTTCGTGGCCGACATGCAGCGCGATCCCGACG
>NZ_JBLTJC010000952.1:0-455 GCF_048158785.1 Streptomyces colwelliae
TGCCCGAAGATCGCGCTGCCCACGCGGACATGCGTGGCGCCGAGCATGATGGCAGTGGCAAAATCAGCGCTCATGCCCATCGAGAGCTTCTTCAGTCCGTTGCGCTCCGCGATCTTGGCGGTGAGGGCAAAATGCGCCGCCGGCGGTTCGTCGACCGGAGGAATGCACATCAGGCCGGAGATCTTCAGACCATAGGTGTCGCGACAGCTCGCGATGAAGGCATCGGCCTCGCCGGGGGCTATGCCGGCCTTCTGCGGCTCCTCGCCGATATTGATCTGGACGAACAATTCCGGATGCCGGTTCTGGGATTCGATTTCCTTGGCTAACGCCTGGCAAATGCTCGGGCGGTCGACCGAATGGATCGCATCGAACAGCGCGACCGCCTCTTTGGCCTTGTTGGATTGCAGCGGCCCGATCAGATGCAGTGCAATATTGGCGTAATCGGACATTAACGC
>NZ_JBLTJC010000953.1:0-455 GCF_048158785.1 Streptomyces colwelliae
CAGTACAATGCTGAAAAAGGGCACATGACGAAGTGCGATGGTTGTTATTCGCGCGTCGCCGAGGGGAAACAACCCATATGTGTCGAATCCTGCCCGCTGCGTGCACTTGAGTTCGGTCCAATTGAAGAGCTGCGCCAGAAGCACGGCACTCTTGCTGCCGTCGCGCCACTGCCGCGCGCGCATTTCACAAAACCCAATATCGTTATCAAACCTAACGCCAACAGCCGCCCGACCGGCGATACCACTGGTTATCTGGCTAATCCGGAGGAAGTGTAAAATGGGAAATGGATGGCATGAGTGGCCACTGGTTATCTTTACCGTATTGGGTCAATGCGTAGTAGGCGCGCTGATTGTTAGCGGAATTGGCTGGTTCGCCGCCAAAAATGACGCAGACCGTCAGCGTATTGTCCGTGGCATGTTTTTCCTCTGGCTGTTGATGGGCGTCGGGTTTATTG
>NZ_JBLTJC010000954.1:0-454 GCF_048158785.1 Streptomyces colwelliae
CACGCGGACCGCTTGGCCAGCGCCGCGCAGACCGTGCAGCCGGTCCGCCTTGCCGGACTTGAGGATCTGCCGGTACGCCGTCGGCGCGGTCGCCAGCACGGTGACGCAGCTCGACGCCCCGCAGCTCGTCGTAGGCGTGCCCGCCGTCGATCACCACCGCGACGCGCGGGTCGCGGCGCAGGTCGGCCCAGCGCTTGCTGCGCGTGATCGAGTACAGCCAGAGCGAGCTGCCGTCCCAGGCGAACCAGAGCGGGCTCGGAGGGGGTTGCTTGAC
The DNA here is from genome assembly GCF_048158785.1 of Streptomyces colwelliae. Classification (NCBI taxonomy): domain Bacteria; kingdom Bacillati; phylum Actinomycetota; class Actinomycetes; order Kitasatosporales; family Streptomycetaceae; genus Streptomyces; species Streptomyces colwelliae. Next base: position 275 of record NZ_JBLTJC010000954.1, read on the forward strand.
GTGTCGTCGAGCAGGGACATGATCCACGGCCCGCCGAGGAACATGGGCACGGAACCGGTGTTGAAGTCCTTGGTCACGTCGTACGGGCGCGTCGCTCCCATGGCCTCGATGGGCTGGCGGACGGTGCCGGTCTCGCCGTACGCGGGGAGGATGCCGCCGACCGCGACCACGGGTGTACGG
>NZ_JBLTJC010000955.1:0-454 GCF_048158785.1 Streptomyces colwelliae
CCCTGGAGCTGGAGCGCAACACGCGAACCGGTAAGCACGCCCGCTTTCTGCCGACGGTTCACAGCGACGCCTGTACCGGCTGCGGTAAGTGCGAAAAAGTGTGCGTGCTGGAACAACCGGCAATCAAGGTGTTACCGCTGTCACTGGCGAAAGGGGAGTTAGGTCACCATTACCGCTTCGGCTGGCTGGAGGGGAACAATGGCAAATCGTAAACGTGACGCCGGGCGCGAGGCGCTGGAGAAAAAAGGCTGGTGGCGCAGTCACCGTTGGCTGGTGTTACGTCGCCTTTGTCAGTTCTTCGTGCTGGGGATGTTTTTGAGCGGTCCGTGGTTTGGTGTGTGGATCTTGCACGGCAACTACAGCAGTAGCCTGTTATTCGACACCGTTCCGCTGACCGATCCGCTGATGACGCTGCAAAGCCTTGCCAGCGGTCATCTGCCTGCCACGGTAGCAC
>NZ_JBLTJC010000956.1:0-454 GCF_048158785.1 Streptomyces colwelliae
CCTACGATCCGATCTCGCAGCGCTCCGTCGCCGAGGTCGCGGATCTGGTGATCGACCCGGCCACCGAGATCGTCCTCGCCCCGGATTCCAGCCAGAGCTTCGAGCCCTTCACCGGGCAGGAGCACCGCCTGGAGCGCTACTATCCGCGTCTCGTCACCCTGCTCGATTACGTGCCGGGGGCTCGCCTGGTCGTCGAGGACGGGACGCAGGCCCGGGTCGACGCCTTCTACGAGCAGATGGAGGAGGCGGGCGCCCGCCGTGCGCCCCGCGGCGGTCGCGCTGAGGGCGGCGAGGGCCTCTATCTCGCGCCGAAGGCGTGGCGGGCCGTCGTGGCCCAGCGGACCCGGGCGGTCGCCACCGACGCGGCCGGCGAGCCGCTCGGGATCCCGGTCTTCGCGCGGGAGCGGCGGCCCGAGGCCGCCTTCGCCAAGGCGATGCGCGAGCGGCTGAAGGC
>NZ_JBLTJC010000957.1:0-453 GCF_048158785.1 Streptomyces colwelliae
GGGTGACGGGGGCTCGGCGGTGCCTGGTCGGCGCGGGGAGTCACGCCTGGCGGCGGCGCCTCAGGAGCCGGATCCTGCGGACGGTCGCGATGAGACCCGCGACGAGTGTCCCGCCGTACAGCCAGCCGGCCTGGGTGGCGAGGCCGGTGAACACGCCCACCAGGCGGTTGGCGAGGCCGCCGCTGCCGTCGGCCACCGGGAACAGGCCGACGGCGAAGGCGATCGGGACGACGACCGGCGCGGTCAGGAGGTCGCCGCGCCGGATCCAGACCGCGGTGAGCACGCACACCGGCAGGAACAGCACCCCGTAGACGGTCAGCGACGCCCCGAACAGGAACTGGTCGATACACCCGAGCACGAACATCACGGCCGCGCAGAACAGCCCGCCGCCGAGCCCGGTGAGCCGGGGGTTCGGCAGCTGACGTACGGTCTGGGCCGCCGCGGGGCTTGGGC
>NZ_JBLTJC010000958.1:0-453 GCF_048158785.1 Streptomyces colwelliae
GTTGTCGGCCAGGCGCAGCGCGCGGCGGTCGACGCCCATCACCGCGTCGATCGCGGCGGCGATCTCCGCCACCGTCGGCGCGTCCGGATCCACGGCGTTGAGCACGCCGACTTCGAACTCGAGATGGCCCGCGTGAGTCTCGCCTGCGACGACCCGGACGAAGCCCAGCACTGCTGGGAACGCGCCGCTGGCCGCTGGCGGCGGGCGCTTGTACGCGTTGAGGCTGGAGTCCGTGAAGGCGTAGCCGGTGGACGTCTGGCTGAAGCCGACGGGGTTCTTGCCGCTGCGCGCGGGACCTCTCCCACAAGATCGAGGCCGAGGTGCGCTCCCTCTACACCCCGGCGGGCGTCGGCGCGAGCGGTGACGGCAGGATGCCCTGAAGTCGCTGGAGCAGATACAGGAAGAGAACGCCGACCGCCGAGAAGGCGAGCACGCCGCGCAGATACGCCGGCC
>NZ_JBLTJC010000959.1:0-450 GCF_048158785.1 Streptomyces colwelliae
CACACCGGCCCCCACCACGGAACCGTCCAGGGTCCCGTCGGCATCCGCCTCGGCACCTTCATCGGCGCCCGCCTCGGCCGCGTCGACCGCACGCTCCGTCGAGCCGTCGGCCGTACAGACGCACACGCCGTAACCCCCGCGCCCGCAGAGGAAATTGCAGCCAATCCTGTCGCACATCTTGCCGACAATATTGCCGGGGCGTTACACAAGTGGGTCATGGGAAGGACGACCACACTCCGCAACAGAGTCCGCACCACCCTGGCAACCGTAAGCGTGCTCGGCCTCGGGCTGCTGTCCCCGATCGCCGTACACGCACTGAAGTCCCCTCCCGCACAAGGGAGTTCGCAACGCTCGTCCCTGGTGGTGGCCACCGCCACCGGGAAGGTCGAGGGGCAGGCCCAGACCGGATACGACGCCTGGCTCGGCATCCCCTACGCCGCCACCCCCACC
>NZ_JBLTJC010000960.1:0-450 GCF_048158785.1 Streptomyces colwelliae
CGTTACCAGTGGCAATCATCCCAGCAATCTCCGTAAGGTTCTGAGCACCCATGTAGGCGTTCTTAGCGAAGAACCCTAGGTCATTGATGGAACGCAGTGAGGTTTCCCACACAGTGTCCTGATTACGTCGAGCACGACCAGTAAGAATCTTAACGGTATCCATAAGAGCATGAACCTCACCAGTCTTCTTGCCGTCACCCTCAGCTTTCGCCTTGAGAGCCAAAATCTCATCCTTAAGTTCCTGAGTGGTTTTACCTGTCGACCCCATGATGGCGATGTCACCGTTGATACGGCGGTCATACGCTGGCATGATGCGGAACATATCGAAGTCCCTTAGGTCGTTCACTGAAAACTGTTGTCCATCTGGCATCGTGATGGATAGGTCCGAATCAAACAAGTTACGTGCCTCAAGGAATGAGTTGTTCTCGATACCTACCAAGCCCTCAATGT
>NZ_JBLTJC010000961.1:0-450 GCF_048158785.1 Streptomyces colwelliae
CGCCCTCTTCCAGCCCCGATCCGCGCAGTACGTTGTCGAGCATCAGCTCGCCCCAGTCGCCGCGGACCTTGGCATTGCCCTTCAGCGCATTCGTCAGCGCCGATGCCTGCGCCGCCATGTCCTGGTTGAGCGTCTTCAGTTCGCCCACCGCACCCAGCAGGCTGGCGCGTTGCCGCGCTTCCTCGCCATACAGCGTATCGACGCGGGTGCGGAAATCGCCCAGCTTGTCGGCGAACGGCTTGAGCAGCCCCTCGATGTCCGCGCGTGACTGCACTGTCGCCTGCCGCACGTTCTTCTCGAACTGCTGTCCGCGTTCGTCGAACACCTTGCCCGCCAGTTCGGCGAAGGCGCCCGACAGCTTTTCCTTGGCGGTATCAAGATAGCTGCGCAGTTCGGCACTGGCCCGTTCGGAGTGCTGCAGATTGGCCACCGCGCGGGCATGTTCACCGT
>NZ_JBLTJC010000962.1:0-449 GCF_048158785.1 Streptomyces colwelliae
GAGCGAGACCTTGACGCCATCGACCTTGGCGGCGTTGGCGTTGAGGATGGCGACCGCGATGTCCATCGCCTTGTCGAGATCCCTGGTGCCCCAATAGCCCGTCAACGCCGGATCGAACATGTCGCCGAGCCAATGGATGATCACGGGCTCGCGGACCTGCGAGAGCACGCGATCGTAGACCTTGGCATAGTCGTCCGCGTTGCGACCAAGCTTTGCCAGCGCGCGCGACGCCATCAAGATGATGCGGCCGCCGACCTTCTCGACCGCCGCGACCTGCTCCTCATAGGCGCGGATGACGTCGTCGAGGCTCTTGGCATCCTCGACCGCGAGATGGTCCGTGCCGGCGCCCGAGAACACCAGCGCGTTGCGCCGCCTGGCGGCGCCGACCGAACGCGTGATCAGCTCCAGCGAGGTCGGCCAGTCCAGCCCCATGCCGCGCTGTGCGGTGT
>NZ_JBLTJC010000963.1:0-448 GCF_048158785.1 Streptomyces colwelliae
GGCCGGCACCAGCACACTGACAGTCAACGCGCAGACCATCGACCTGCAGGGCGCGCCGAACCCGACAAAGGCCGGCGATCCCGTCAAGGGTCTCGATTTCTCGGGCTTCAGCCAGGTCAACCTGATCGCCAGCGGCGACATCCGGCTCGGCACGCTGAAGGTGGCCGACGGCCTGAAGACCAGTAACGCGGATACGACCCCGACCGCCGAGCAATCGGCGTTCACCGGCAACCTCGTCACCGCCGCCGATCTCCTGTTCTCCGCCCAGCGCATCTATCCGGTGACCGCCGTCACCTTCGGAATCGAAACCCCCGGCAACGTCAAATTCGCCGCGCCCGCGGGCAGCGACACGACCATTCCGCTGTCGGCCGGCGGAGGCATCACGGTCCATGCCAAGACGATCGAGCAGGCGGGCAATCTGTTCGCGCCGCTCGGCACCATCACGCTC
>NZ_JBLTJC010000964.1:0-448 GCF_048158785.1 Streptomyces colwelliae
GGGCTTCCAGCCGGCGTCGTCGAGCAGCTTCGAGGCCTTCTCGATGTTGAACTCCCAGCTGGTGTTCTTCGAGACGAACTTCTCAGGACCGTTGAGGAAGTTGGCGGTGGTGCGGCCGGCGCGGCCATAGATCGCCTTCTTGATGGAGTCACGGTCGACCAGCATCGACAGCGCCTTGCGCACCGCCGGATCGGAGAACAGAGGATGCTTGGTCTTCATCGAGGACTTCTCGCCGTCGACCTCAACGTTCGGATCGGTGAAGTTGAGCGCGATGAACTCGGTGTCGCCGCCCACGGCATAGATGGTCTTGCCCTTGCCGCCCTTCTCCAGGCGCAGCAGCACGTCGTCCTCGACCTGGATGTTCCATCCGAAATCATATTCGCCGGTCTGGATCACCGCGCGCGCGGCCGAGACGGCATCGCCGCCGCCCTTCATCTCGATCGAATCG
>NZ_JBLTJC010000965.1:0-448 GCF_048158785.1 Streptomyces colwelliae
AAAGTGGGGTTCGAACGCGCAAACTGAGAGTCAGGATCGCGCCATGAGCCGACATCAGCCTGCGATCCGGAACCGGACGTTCGGCTTTGCGCCCATTCCAGTCGTTCAGCGGCCGTACAGCGGATCTTGAAAGCGTACATGTCCGGCGGCGTAGCATCGTCCGTCCGATCGGCTTCGCGGTGCCGGACCTTTCTGAAGGATTTTTCAGCGCTCAGCCTAGGTCCGCGAAGAGCGGATGGTCGGCGTTCAGACGGCAGCCATTTTACCCTACGGATAAGCGTGGTGCCGTGTCCGCTCGAACCTGTCGGCACAAGGCTTATCGAAAAGCGCGCACGGTGGCTGAGCGCCCAACGGTTCTGCCAACATGGGTTGTCCGCCAATATCGCCGAGCGCATGACGCTGGGAATATTGCGATCGCGGATCGAAGTATGGGTCCGATGTGTAGCTA
>NZ_JBLTJC010000966.1:0-447 GCF_048158785.1 Streptomyces colwelliae
CCAAGAAGACCGCCAAGAAGCTCGGCATCCCCGTGGTGCCCGGCTCCGACGGCGCGGTCGGCCCCGACGACGATGCCATGGCGATAGCCCGGAAGATCGGCTTTCCCGTGCTGGTGAAGGCGGCAGCCGGTGGCGGTGGCCGCGGCATGAAGGTGGCGCAGACCGAGGCTGACCTTCAAATGGCGTTGTCGACGGCGGCCAACGAGGCCAAGTCCGCCTTTGGCGATGCCTCCGTCTATCTCGAAAAATATCTCCAGAAGCCGCGCCACATCGAAATCCAGATCCTCGGCGACGGCCGCGGCGGCGCGATCCATCTCGGCGAGCGCGACTGCTCGCTGCAGCGACGCCACCAGAAGGTCTGGGAGGAAGGCCCCTCGCCCGTCCTGTCCGCCGCCGCGCGCGCCAAGATCGGCGAGACCTGCGCCAAGGCGATGCGCGAGATGAAAT
>NZ_JBLTJC010000967.1:0-446 GCF_048158785.1 Streptomyces colwelliae
GTCCCTGCTCCCCGCCCACGAACCGGACCCCACCGTCCGCGCCCACGCCCTGGCCCGCACCCTGCTCGACCGGCACGGCGTGGTGACCCGGGGAGCGGTCGCCGCGGAGGGCGTCGAAGGCGGCTTCTCGGCGACGTACCGCGTCCTGTCCGCCTTCGAGGACAGCGGTCAGGCGCGGCGCGGCTATGTCGTGGAGGGGCTCGGCGCCGCCCAGTTCGCGATGGACGGCGCGGTGGACCGCCTCCGCGCGGTCGCCAACGCCCGCGACCGGGGCGACGACCTGCCCGTTCCGAACCTCACGGACAACGACCCCTACGGCTTCGGCACCCTCACCGGCTCCACCGCCCCGACCTCCGACTCCGGCACCAGCTCCGCCGCCCCCTTCGGAACCCCGAGCACCGCCCACGAATCGCCCGACAGTCGCGGTCGACAGGCCCCCTACGCCC
>NZ_JBLTJC010000968.1:0-444 GCF_048158785.1 Streptomyces colwelliae
GTCATGGAGATGGTGCGGTCGACGTCGACGCCGAGCAGCGCCGCCATGGTCTGGTCCTGCTCGCAGGCGCGCATGTCGCGCCCGAGCCTCGTGCGGGACACCAGCCAGGTGAAGATCGCCAGCAGCACGATGGTGGTGATGACGACGATGATCTGGATGTTGGAAAGCTGGATCACGAAGCCGTTCGCGCTCTCGTGCAGCGTATAGCCGCCGGTGATGACGGGCGGGATCGGCTTGACGCGCGCGCCCTGCGCCACCTGCGAGTAGTTGGTCAGCACGAAGGACATGCCGATCGCCGACAGCATCGGGGCGAGGCGGAAGGAGTGGCGCAGCGGCCGGTAGGCGATGCGCTCGATGGTCCAGCCATAGAGCGCGGTGATCGCCATCGAGACCAGCAGCACGATCAGCAGGATCACCGGGATCGCGGTGAGGCCGGTCGATATC
>NZ_JBLTJC010000969.1:0-443 GCF_048158785.1 Streptomyces colwelliae
GGTCCGTGGCCCGATGTCGTCGCTGTACGGTTCCGATGCGCTCGGCGGTGTAGTGAATATCATCACCAAAAAAATCGGTCAGAAATGGTCGGGTACCGTTACCGTCGATACCACCATTCAGGAACATCGCGATCGCGGTGACACCTATAACGGTCAGTTCTTTACCAGTGGACCATTAATTGATGGTGTGCTGGGAATGAAAGCTTACGGCAGCCTGGCAAAACGTGAAAAGGATGACCCGCAAAACTCAACGACCACCGATACCGGAGAAACGCCGCGTATTGAAGGATTCTCCAGCCGCGACGGCAATGTCGAATTTGCCTGGACACCGAATCAAAATCACGATTTTACTGCCGGATACGGTTTCGACCGTCAGGATCGTGATTCCGACTCGCTGGACAAAAACCGCCTGGAACGCCAGAACTACTCCGTCAGCCATAATG
>NZ_JBLTJC010000970.1:0-443 GCF_048158785.1 Streptomyces colwelliae
TGCTATGGCAACACGTTGCTGCTGACCACCAGAAATCTGTCCGGGAAACTTCTGGGCATGTTCGGCAATTCTCACCCGCTCAAGGTAATGCATCGCCAGAGCTTCAGCCTCTTTCTTTGGCATCTTGCGTACCCAAATCGGTGCCAGGGTACAGTTCTGTAACACGGTCAGATGAGGGAAGAGATTGAAATGCTGAAAGACCATTCCCACTTCCTGCCTGACGCGCTCAATATTGCGGATATCTTCATTAAGTTCGATGCCATCTACCACGATCCGTCCCTGTTGATGTTCTTCCAGATGATTAATACAACGAATGGTTGTCGATTTACCGGAACCTGAAGGGCCACATAGAACGATCCGTTCGCCCGGTTGCACGGTTAAATTTATATTTTTCAAAACATGGAATTGTCCATACCATTTATTGACGTTTTCCAGCGTAATCA
>NZ_JBLTJC010000971.1:0-440 GCF_048158785.1 Streptomyces colwelliae
ACTCCGGTGCGGGATGAGCGACTTGTGGTTGCGGCTGCGGCTCGGCTCCCGCCTCCAGCTCCGGCTTCGCCTGCGCCTCCGGCTCTGTCTCGGGTTCCGTCTCGGGTTCCGTCTCGGGTTCCGTCTCGGGCTCCGGCCCCGGCTCCGACTGCGGCTCCATCTCGGGCTCCGACTGCGGCAGCGGCTCCCAGTCCGGCTGCGACTCGGGCGCCGCCTCCAGCTCCGGCTTCGCCTCCGCTTCCGGCTCTGGCTCGGACGTCGGCTCGGACGTCGGCTCGGACGTCGGCTCGGACGTCGGCTCGGACGTCGGCTCGGACGTCGGCTCGGACGTCGGCTCGGACGTCGGCTTCGACTGCGGCGCCGTCCTGTGCGTCAGTTTGGGCTCCGACTCCAGCTCCACCCCCGGCTCCGCCCCCGACTCCAGTCCTACGGTCGCCCCC
>NZ_JBLTJC010000972.1:0-439 GCF_048158785.1 Streptomyces colwelliae
CCCAACACCGTGTAGCCAGCGACTGGACCGTGACGATGAACGTCCCGCCTCGCAGCCCGCCATACGACTCCGGCCCGAGCAGGATCTGAAGGGTGACTTTCAGGCCGTCCCAGAAGTACGGCATGAAGTCGCTCACGGCGTTCCAGTCCCACTTCACGCGACGCCACCTCCGACAGGGCCAACGCCGCAGATCAGTGACGAAGTCATCCAGCCGGGCTTGGCCAGATCGAGGCCACTACGGGCAGGAGCATCTGTCGCGGCTCGCGCTGATCGAGGAGTTGCAGCAGCAGGGCATGACGCTGGCCGCGATCGAGCGCTACCTGGGCCAGCTGCCGCCGGTCAGGATCCGCAGGGCATCGTGGCGAGTGTTGAAGTGTCGCTGAAGGAGATGATGGCGTACCAGACGAACATCAGGGCCGCGATGACAGCCGTGACGCCG
>NZ_JBLTJC010000973.1:0-439 GCF_048158785.1 Streptomyces colwelliae
GTTGTAGGTCGCATAGGCGAGTTGCGCCGAGGGCTCGATGTTGGTGACCAGGGTCGGCGAGCGCTGCACCAGCGTCACCTCGGCGCCGCTGGAGAAAAGATCCTGCGCGATGTCGTGACCGCTATTGCCGGTGCCGATGACGATGGCGCGCTTGCCCTGCCAGTTCTCGCCGTCCTCGTAGCGGCTGGAATGCAGCAGCGTGCCCTTGAAATTGTCGAGTGTCGGAATGTCCGGCACGTTGGCGATGCCGCTGACGCCGGTCCCCATCACCACATGACGCGGATGCATGGTGCGCTGGCTGCCGTCGGCGCGCCGCAGCGTGACGGTCCAGTCGCCCTTGGTCCCGTCATAGGCGCTGCCTTCGAATTCGGTGCCGGTCCAGAAGTTCAGCTCCATGGCATCGACATAGGCTTCGAACCAGTTGGCGTGCTTCGTCGTT
>NZ_JBLTJC010000974.1:0-436 GCF_048158785.1 Streptomyces colwelliae
CATCAGGGCGGTGAACGCGCCGTTGTCCGCGATCAGTTGGCGGGCGAAGTACCGGTCACCTCCAGCGGTTACCCGCCTTCCAGATCCGGCCTATCAACCCAGTCGTCTACTGGGAGCCTTAACCCCTCAAGGGGGCCACGGCAGGAGCGGTGCTGGCACCGATGCTAGGCGACAGGCCACACCCGCAGGCAGCCTGCCCGAGGCATTGATGCGCTCGCGCTACACCGCCTTCGTGCGGCTGGACGCGCCGTACCTGCTGCGCACCTGGCATCCGCGGACGCGGCCCGCCGAACCCCTCGATCTAGTCCGACCGTGTCGTCGGGCTCGGCGAGCAGCCGTTGAAGTAACACGAAAGTGCTCAACTCGACTCCTTCTGCAGCATCACCATCGGCAGGAAGAAGTTGTTCCAGATCGCGACGAACTGGAACAGGAAGAT
>NZ_JBLTJC010000975.1:0-436 GCF_048158785.1 Streptomyces colwelliae
CAGCGATACTGGTTGCACTGGCACTTTTACTGTGTAGTTGTAAAAGCACGCCTCCAGAGTCCATGGTGACACCACCAGCGGGTTCAAAGTCACCAGCCATGACGCAACAATCGTCACAACCGATGCGTGGCATCTGGCTGGCCACGGTGTCTCGCCTCGACTGGCCACCGGTTTCCTCGGTTAACATTAGTAACCCCACCAGCCGGGCACGTGTACAACAACAGGCGATGATCGACAAACTGGATCATCTGCAACGTCTCGGCATAAACACGGTCTTTTTCCAGGTCAAGCCGGATGGTACCGCCCTGTGGCCATCGAAAATTTTGCCGTGGTCCGATCTTATGACCGGTAAGATTGGTGAAAATCCGGGTTACGATCCGCTGCAATTTATGCTCGACGAAGCCCACAAGCGTGGGATGAAAGTACACGCCTGGTT
>NZ_JBLTJC010000976.1:0-435 GCF_048158785.1 Streptomyces colwelliae
CCGGGGTGCCCTGGACGATCTCGACGGCGGCCTCGGTGCGGCCGGAGCCGTCGTAGGCGTCGTCGTAGACCCGTAGGACGACCAGGTCGATGCGGCCGTACAGCGCGTCGCCGTCGGCGAAGGTGAGCGGGAGGGTGTCGGTCAGGGCCACGGGGTAGGCGCCCTGGGCGTCGGTGCCCTGGATGACGGCGCGGCCGGGGTAGACGGCGGCGGTCATGGTGCCGGTGGTGGCGCTGTACAGGGTGAACCCGGAGATGCGGTACAGGCCTTCGGCGGATCCGGGCAGGATCCCTGAGCGGGTCGCGATGCGTGAGGTCGGGGTGAGGGCGCCGAGCGAGATGAGCCTGGTGTCCTCGCGGGACTGGCCGTCCGGGGACAGCCAGCCGGAGCGTACGGGCATGGTCTAACTCCAATCAGGGTGTGGGGAGTTGGGGG
>NZ_JBLTJC010000977.1:0-435 GCF_048158785.1 Streptomyces colwelliae
GTTTCTTCGAGCGGACCTTCGCCCCCAAGGGAGCGGCGCACCCGCTACGGACTCGGCGAGGGACGGGTCCTGACGGTGCGTCAGCAGCGGCTGGTGCACATGGCCGACCCTCATCTGGCCGCGCTGCGCACCGAGTTCACGGCCGCACACGAACTCCGCGACCGCCGGATCGACCCACGGCAAGGTCTCCGTGCCGCCCGAACTCACCGAGCACTTCCCGGACTTGGCCGAGGAGGGCGTCAACCGGTCCGCCTCTCCTCCCTCGTCTCCTTCAAGGGCGAGAAACGCACCCTGGCTGACCCCGCTCCACGCGTTGACGGCCGCGTGCGCGCACGGCCCAGATCGCCAGCAGCCGGTCGGCACGGTGATGCCGACGACCTTCCCATCCGACGTTGGCACGGGCCGCGGCCATCGAGGCGTCCCTGTTCCTGGGCG
>NZ_JBLTJC010000978.1:0-434 GCF_048158785.1 Streptomyces colwelliae
ATCGAGAAGGAATTCGGCGGCTGGGACAAGGTGAATACCGATCATCTCAATCCTGGCGCGAAGCTGGACCAACTGTTCGGCGGCGCGAACAAGTAAGACGATCGTTTCGTCATTGCGAGTGAAGCGAAGCAATCCAGGCCACAAAGAAGGACTGGATTGCTTCGTCGCTTCGCTCCTCGCAATGACGAAAGATCACTCCAAGAGGTGTCATGCGCGGGCTTGACCCGCGCATCCATCTTTTAGAGAGAATGTTTTTGAAGATGGATTGCCGGGTCAAGCCCGGCAATGACGAGGAAAAACCTGAGGACCTGACCATGGCGACCCACAAACTGCTGCTGCTCCCCGGCGACGGTATCGGCCCGGAGGTGATGGGCGAGGTGAAGCGGCTGATCGACTGGCTCAATGCGGCCGGGATCGCCAAATTCGAGACCGAC
>NZ_JBLTJC010000979.1:0-432 GCF_048158785.1 Streptomyces colwelliae
GGCCCCCTGCAAGACCGTGTGGGCCGAGCTCGTGTTGGGGCGGGGGTGAGGGGGTTGCTGTGGCTCTGGGCTGTGGGGTGGACGTTGGGCCGCCCGCTTCTTGGCCAGTGTCGGGCTTCCGCGCCCCGAGTAAAGGGCGCTCCCTGCGGTCGCGTCGCCTGCGGCGATTCCGCTTCGCTCCACCCTTGACTCGGTGCACTCCAGCCCGTTGGAGAAGCGAGCGGGCGGCCCCGAGGGATGGGTGGCCCAGCTGCGAATGCCCTTGCCTGTACTGCGTTGTCGGCCGGTGTGCGGGGGCGCGCTGCCGTCTCGCCTGCACGCCGGGTGGGCTTAGCGGCTACCGGCCGGTGGGGACTTGCTGCGCAAGAGGCCAGGAGGCCAAGAGGTATGGAGCGCTGGGGAGTTCGTGGCCGAGGGGAGCGGGCGGGCAAC
>NZ_JBLTJC010000980.1:0-432 GCF_048158785.1 Streptomyces colwelliae
GCGGTGGGAGTGGCCGTGGGCTTGGAGGTGGCCGTCGGCGTGGAGGTCGGGGAGGCGGTCGGCGTGGGCGCTGGCGACGAGACCCAGGAGATCCTGCGGGCCACCGCCTCGCCGTCGCGTCGCCACAGATGCGCTCGTCAACTCGCCGATGCGAGGTCGACGTGTCGGCAGTCGCGCTCGACCCCGCGCAACGCCCTACCGACAGGTGCAAGTCGGCAGACTGACCGCGCCCGCCAGGACGACGGTCTCGATCGCGCCGGCGCCGAGCGCACGCGCGCGCGTGGCCCGACCAGCGCGACCCGGCATCCGGCGGTCATCAGGCCCATGACGTGTGCCATGGCGCCGACGTTGGTGCGGATGTGCGGCCCCTGCCGGTCACGGGCGGCGAGGGCGACAGCCGCCACCAGGGCGGCGCCGGCGGAGTGTCCGCCC
>NZ_JBLTJC010000981.1:0-432 GCF_048158785.1 Streptomyces colwelliae
TCTTTCTTCAACATTAAAACTCTTAGCTAATAATCCGCAACAAGCAATACCATCTTTGGCGAAAGCTTCTGCTAGAGCTTGGTAATCAAAAGGATGGTTTTTTACCTTTGCTTTTGATTTAGTTGATTCTATCCTTGGGGATGCTGATGCTGTTATTATTGGTGTAGGATCATCGTCGGGATCAACTAAAGCATTAATATCTTCGTCTGTAGGGAAAGTATCACTACCAGCTCCAAAAGACATATTGTCATCTACAGCAACTACAGAATGTAAAAAACGGCGAACGCAGTCTTCAGAAAGTTTATGAAAATCAGTAGAGCTTGTCATTTATTTATATCCGCTATTCACTTGTTTCTTCTGATGGCTCAATAATAAAGAAAGCACCCTGTTCAGGAGTGTAATCATCCAATCTTATAGTAAATCCATCTCGAG
>NZ_JBLTJC010000982.1:0-431 GCF_048158785.1 Streptomyces colwelliae
TCCAGTAAACGAAGGTTGGCACACGAACGCCGCCTTCCCATGTAGAACCTTTCGCACCGCGGAACGGCGTGCGACCGTGCGGCGGAACTTCGGCTTCCGGACCGTTATCAGAGGTGAACACAATCAGCGTGTTATCAAGCTGACCGTTTTTCTCCAGTGCTTTATACAGATTGGCGAAGATATCGTTCATCTCCACCATGCAGTCGCCGTAAGAGGTGCGCGCCGGAGAGCTACCCGCATATTTGGCGTTCGGGTAGTTATCGAAGTGACAGCCGCGAGTGCCGTAATAGAGGAAGAAAGGCTTATCACTCTTCGCCATCTTGTCGAGGAACTTAACGCCATATTCCATCCAGCGTTGATCCAGGTCTTCCATATATTTCGGCGTAATGTCGGCAATGGCTTCCTGTTCACCACCACGCACGGCATGAACG
>NZ_JBLTJC010000983.1:0-430 GCF_048158785.1 Streptomyces colwelliae
GTATATGGAGTTGCTGGAAAACGCCGTCGATGCGCTGAAAGCCGGACGCGAGCCGTCGCTGGAAGATCTCACCAGCCAGCAAACAGAAGTCGAGCTGCGGATGCCGTCGCTATTGCCAGATGATTTCATCCCTGACGTGAACACGCGTCTGTCGTTCTACAAACGTATTGCCAGCGCCAAAACGGAAAACGAACTGGAAGAGATCAAAGTCGAGCTTATCGATCGCTTCGGCCTGCTGCCGGATCCGGCGCGTACCCTGCTGGATATTGCCCGTCTGCGCCAGCAAGCGCAGAAACTGGGGATCAGGAAGCTGGAAGGTAATGAGAAAGGCGGCGTGATCGAATTTGCCGAGAAGAATCACGTTAATCCAGCCTGGTTGATTGGTTTGCTGCAAAAACAGCCGCAGCATTACCGCCTTGATGGTCCGACG
>NZ_JBLTJC010000984.1:0-428 GCF_048158785.1 Streptomyces colwelliae
GTCCGAGATCGTGTCCAGCCGGGTTGCGTCCGACGAGTCCGCGCCGGACGAGCCCGCCCGTCGCCGTTCCTCCGGTGGTGGCCGTCGCGCCCATGGCGGCGGAGGTGGCGGCCCGGCTGGTCTGTTCGGCCACATGATGGGCGGCCTGTTCCATCGCTGATCCGGCGAGCCACGAGGTGCAGCAGCGGCCCGCCACCGGGCCGCTTGTGCTTTGCAAACGCCTGCACGCATCCTCGTCGCAAAGCGGTCGCGGCACGGACAGCCCGCGAACACGCTTTCGGCCAGATGCGCGCCTAGCAGGACCTGTCGTCGATACCGCGAACAGGGGCAGAGTTTCATTCAGTGCTGAGGCCAGGTCATTACCAGTTCTCTCGCAGTGGCACGCCGGACCGGACTGTCTCCCTGAACGCCATGCCGATCTATATCGG
>NZ_JBLTJC010000985.1:0-428 GCF_048158785.1 Streptomyces colwelliae
GTGCCACAGATCGCATCGGACGGCAGCTCGATGACAACGAGCAGGCCCAACGCAAGAGCCAGCGCGAGCAGAACGGCTCGGAAGTACGATCGGTCGAGCTCGAGCGCCTGACGGCAGAAGGCATCACGCTGATCGAACGCCGCAACTGCCTGGAGCTCTTCCGCGATCAGGCCGTCGAACTCTTTGAGGTCCACACCGGCTCTTCCTGGCGCCCTCGATCGGGATCACTGGTCAACCATCGCACGCTCACCGCGGCAATGATCGACTCCCGCGACTTCATCGCAGCCAAGCGCCGCGCCGAAACCGAGGTCATGTTGCCTCCCGGACCGAAGGTCGCACTGACCGGCGGCTTCGACTGCAACGACCACCGCTTGATCTGGGATCGTCTCGACAAGGTTCACGCCAAGCATCCCGACATGGTCCTGATC
>NZ_JBLTJC010000986.1:0-428 GCF_048158785.1 Streptomyces colwelliae
GGTCGCGCCTGTAGACGGTACCATTGGTAAAATCTTTGAAACCAATCACGCGTTCTCTATCGAATCTGATAGCGGCGTTGAACTGTTCGTCCACTTCGGTATCGACACCGTTGAACTGAAAGGCGAAGGCTTCAAGCGTATTGCTGAAGAAGGTCAGCGCGTGAAAGTTGGCGATACTGTCATTGAATTTGATCTGCCGCTACTGGAAGAGAAAGCCAAGTCTACCCTGACTCCGGTTGTTATCTCCAACATGGACGAAATCAAAGAACTGATCAAACTGTCCGGTAGCGTAACCGTGGGTGAAACCCCGGTTATCCGCATCAAGAAGTAATTCTTGCCGCAGTGAAAAATGGCGCCCATCGGCGCCATTTTTTATGCTTCCGCCAGCGGCGGCAAAATCAATTCATCGCTCTCATGCTGCTGGGTGT
>NZ_JBLTJC010000987.1:0-427 GCF_048158785.1 Streptomyces colwelliae
GCCTCACATGTGTATAACAGACAGAGCCAGGGCCGAGGCCGGAGTTGGGGTTAGGACCAGAGCGGGAGCCAGGGCCAGGGCCGGAGTTGAGGTTGGGGCCGGAGCGGGACGCGGCTCCGGACGCAGGCCGGGAGCGAGACGCCGCCGAATCAGACCCGGTCCCGGAACCGGACGTGGCACCCGAACCGGTCCCGGAACCGCTACCGGCCGCGGACGTGGACCCGGAACGGGAAGAGGTCCCAGCCCCGGACGCGGAACGGGACGCGGTCCCCGAACGGGTCCCGGACCTGGCCCCGGTCCCGGACCTGGCCCCGGTCCCGGACCCAGACCCAGTCCCGGACTCGGAACCCGTCTCAGTCCCGGACACAGTCTCGTACTCGAACCTCGCCCCGCCCCTCGAACGAGACGCAGCCGCAGAACCGACCCC
>NZ_JBLTJC010000988.1:0-403 GCF_048158785.1 Streptomyces colwelliae
GCTTCCTCGTCGGCAGCGTCAGGTGTGTATAAGAGACAGGGGTGCGGGCGTTCGTGTCGATCGTCCTGCCGATGAGCAGGAACGCCCTTATTACGGCTGGGCTGTTCACGTTCCTGTTCACCTGGAGCGACTTCCTCTTCGCGCTGACCCTGACGACGACCGAGGACGTCCGGCCCGTCACCCTCGGCCTCTACCAGTACCTCGGCTCCCACGTCAGCGACTGGAACGCGGTGATGGCCACCGCGACCCTCGCCTCGGTCCCGGCTCTCGTGCTGCTCCTGGTGGCGCAGCGCTACATCGCCACCGGCGTGACCGGCGGAGCCGTCAAATGACCCGCCCCCAGGGCGACTTCAGAGAAAGGCAGAACCTCCCTGTGACCACGTCTTCCGCACCGCCCCCGGCC
>NZ_JBLTJC010000989.1:0-425 GCF_048158785.1 Streptomyces colwelliae
CTTCCGGCACCGCTCATTGGTGAACTGCCTTATCTGCCGCGCGCCGAACAGCGTGAACTGGGGCAATACATCCGCTTAGCTATGCTGCGCAGTGTGCTGGCGGTAGATAGAGTCACGGTGTAACGTCCGCGAAATTACCGACGCAATTACGCAGGCAATCAATAAACCGGGGAGTAGCTGATACTCCCCGGTCATTTCACATATCATCAACGTCGACATAATCGGCGCGTGCGTGGTCGCCGCCAACAGTGTCGCCATCCCGGTCAATCCGAGTAAAAGTGTAATTTCTTCGCCATCAGGGAACCATAATCCCAGGCTACGACCATACAACATGCCAATGGCAAGACCGATAAATAGCGTCGGTGTAAAGACCCCACCGGGTGCGCCGGAACCGCTACTCGCCAGCACGGCACACAGTTTACAAA
>NZ_JBLTJC010000990.1:0-424 GCF_048158785.1 Streptomyces colwelliae
ATAGATACCAGCAGCGTAGTTGTCGGTAAATTCCGTAGCCAGGCCATAGTTGGAAGTTATTGACGCTCCCCAACCAAACTGATCGTTAATAGGCGCAACAAAGTGCAGGTTAGGTACCCATGCTGTCGGTGCGATATTTTTAGCATTTGCACTCTGACCGGTTAAATCAGAATGTCCGGTAATATCTACATCCGGATCAATATAAACCGCACCCGCAGAAAATGTCGGGCGGTCAAACATGGTAATCAATGCGGGGTTACGGCTAACGTTACCTGCATCATCGGCAATTGCACCTTCCCCTGAATAAGCCCGGCCCAGGCCAGAGGAAGAAAATTCGTTTAACTGAAAGCCTGCCGACCAGGCCTGGGTGGAGATAAGTGCCACTGCGACTGCGAGAGCAGACTTTGTAAACAGGGTTTTCTGG
>NZ_JBLTJC010000991.1:0-423 GCF_048158785.1 Streptomyces colwelliae
TCTTTAGCCAGATACGGTTTATGCTGGAAGGCGTTGGCGTCGATATCGCCTTTGCTCAATGCTTCGTTTGGCAGAACATAGTCGTTGAAGGTGACCAGCTCAACGTCCAGGCCATATTTGTCTTTCGCGACTTTCTGCGCGACTTCTGCAACCTGCTGTTCGGCACCAACAATCACGCCGACTTTAATGTGGTTTGGATCTTTTTCATCCTGACCGCAGCCTACCAGTGCCAGTGATCCAATCAGGGCTCCCACTGCCGCAAAGGTTTTGAATTTGAACGCCATACCTTATTCCTTCTTCAATTATTTATGTTGTGTTGAACGTTACTTGCGAGTGACAGCCCGGACGATGCGGTCGCCTGCGAACTGAATTAAATAAACCAGAATGACCAGCAATACCAGTCCCGTTCCCATATCCCCAGCG
>NZ_JBLTJC010000992.1:0-423 GCF_048158785.1 Streptomyces colwelliae
CGCGAACCTCAGCGCGACAAACCCACCCGCTATTCCGCACTGGTGGAAGCGTCAACCGCTTATTCCCACCCTTCTGTCACAGGAACTGAAAAACTATCTGAAGCTTAATGTTAAAGAGAAAAATATTCAGATTGCAGACCAGGTGATTATTGATGAAAGTGCCGGTGAGGTTGTTATCGGCGCGAATACCCGTATTTGCCACGGTGCCGTTATTCAGGGGCCGGTAGTGATTGGCGCAAACTGCCTGATAGGTAATTATGCGTTTATTCGTCCTGGCACAATAATCAGCAATGGCGTAAAAATTGGTTTTGCCACCGAAATTAAAAATGCGGTTATTGAAGCGGAAGCAACGATTGGTCCGCAATGCTTTATTGCCGACTCGGTAGTTGCAAACCAGGCATATTTGGGCGCACAAGTACGTAC
>NZ_JBLTJC010000993.1:0-423 GCF_048158785.1 Streptomyces colwelliae
GATCAACAGCATCAAACACGCATAGCAACCGCTTTGTTACGCACGCTTGATCGGAAATCGGCAATTGTTACGGTCCGACTCAAGTGATTCTCGCCAGTTGGCGAGGGGATCGACACAGTTCAGTAGCGTTCGGAATCAACAAGCAACTTGGCGCAACTGTTCTACGTCGCTGTCTCGATCCGCTCCGCGAGGTGATCCGTAAGACACTCGCCGGGCCTCACGAAGTAAGCGTTCAGTATCGAGTCGAAGTAACAGGCCTGCATGCGCAGGCACTGAATGCGTTGGGCTGCCCGTGAATATCGAAACCATAACAACGGTTCGCGGGAAGGAATGTCGTCAAACAGCATCGTCGCCGAGCCGGGTCATCACAAGAACCAGCCGGCCGCGACAGGTGCGAAACAGGGGCGAAGGACTGATGTATAT
>NZ_JBLTJC010000994.1:0-422 GCF_048158785.1 Streptomyces colwelliae
GCACAGGACAGCAATGAAGCGACTTAAAAATGAACTCAATGCGCTGGTGAATCGGGGTGTCGACAGACATCTGCGCCTCGCTGTAACCGGACTTAGCCGCAGCGGCAAAACAGCGTTTATCACCGCGATGGTTAATCAGTTGCTTAATATTCACGCCGGAGCACGTTTGCCGCTGTTAAGTGCGGTGCGTGAAGAGCGCCTGCTGGGCGTGAAACGCATTCCCCAGCGTGACTTTGGCATTCCGCGCTTCACCTATGACGAAGGGCTGGCGCAGTTATATGGCGATCCACCCGCCTGGCCAACGCCAACGCGCGGCGTCAGTGAAATCCGCCTGGCGCTACGTTTTAAATCGAATGATTCGCTGCTACGCCACTTTAAGGATACCTCCACGCTGTATCTGGAAATTGTGGATTATCCCGGCG
>NZ_JBLTJC010000995.1:0-422 GCF_048158785.1 Streptomyces colwelliae
GCGCTCGAAGGCGTATCTGTTCGGCGGCGTCGAAATCCGCTGGAACTGCGCCCCCGAACTGCTCAAGGGCGTCGAGGACGTGCCGGCCGAAGCGACCTTCCACTTCCCGGGCGGCCTGAAGGATTATCTCGCCGCCGCCATCCATGCCGACACGCTGGTGCATCCCGACATCTTCTCCGGCAAGTCGGGCCGCAACGGCGCCCATGGCGCCTGCGAATGGGCCGTCGCCTGGACCGCGGATGCCGACGGCTTCCTGTCCTCCTACACCAACACCGTGCCGACGCCCGACGGCGGCACCCACGAATCCGGCCTGCGCAGCGCGCTGCTGCGCGGCCTGAAGGATCACGCCGAGCGCGTCGGCCAGGGCAAGCGCGCCGCCTCGATCACGTCCGAAGACGTGATGGTGGGGGCCGCCGTGATGC
>NZ_JBLTJC010000996.1:0-421 GCF_048158785.1 Streptomyces colwelliae
CGGTGACCGTGAACGTCGACGTCGACAGCGTCCCGCCGTCGATCTCCCGGTCGTACTCGACCGCCACCGCGACGAGCTTCTGCCCGGCTCCGAAGACCTGCGTGATGGCGGTGGGCGGGCTGGAGCACCCCGGCGGTCCACCGCTACGAGGTCCCGTCCCTCCACGCCTTGAAGTTCGTCCTCCACGACGCGCTCGACGGCGGAGTCACCCGTTCCCTGGCGCTGGACGCCCACGGGAAAAGCCTCGCGGCCTGCCTGCTGGAGATGGACGTACCGGAGCCCTCACCCACCCCCGACCCGACGAAGGACTGACCCGATGACGAAGCCCCAGGCCGAGCCCACCGCACGCACCACCCACGGCGTCCTGCGCGGAACCACGACCGA
Organism: Streptomyces colwelliae; assembly: GCF_048158785.1. Lineage (NCBI taxonomy): Bacteria > Bacillati > Actinomycetota > Actinomycetes > Kitasatosporales > Streptomycetaceae > Streptomyces > Streptomyces colwelliae. Next base: position 385 of record NZ_JBLTJC010000996.1, read on the forward strand.
CGACGGCACGTCGACGCTCTTCGCAGGCGTACCGTTC
>NZ_JBLTJC010000997.1:0-421 GCF_048158785.1 Streptomyces colwelliae
TTTGCATTACTGCTATCTGACAGACCTCCGTTTTTCTGTTGATAAAACACTCTTTTTGACGTTTTTACAGACTAATTGAGCGTGAAGTGTGCAAACGATAAAAGTGTGGGAAAAATTGTTTGACTTATAAGTCTCAGAAAGTAATATGTGCGCCACGCAGCGACGATGAGCGATAAACAAGTTCTTCGAAGCACTCGTAAGAGGCGTGTGGTGAGGTGGCCGAGAGGCTGAAGGCGCTCCCCTGCTAAGGGAGTATGCGGTCAAAAGCTGCATCCGGGGTTCGAATCCCCGCCTCACCGCCATTTGCATCCGTAGCTCAGCTGGATAGAGTACTCGGCTACGAACCGAGCGGTCGGAGGTTCGAATCCTCCCGGATGCACCATCTCTTACTTGATATGGCGTTAGGAGCGATATCAATATC
>NZ_JBLTJC010000998.1:0-420 GCF_048158785.1 Streptomyces colwelliae
GTACAACACCAGGCGCGTACATGCCGTGCGCCGTGCCTACCGAGACGGCCAGTAGATCAATGCCTGTCTGCGCGATAAACGGTTCCACATCAGTGGGTTGCGTCATCAGGTCTGCATTGGCGGCCTGGTCGTAACGCGGCGCATCTGCCAGATGGCCCAGTTCGCCTTCCACGCAGAGCTGCGCGCTGGCGGCGAGTTCCACCACCGCCCTGGTCTGGCGCACGTTTTCCTCCAGGGGAAAAGCAGAAGCATCAATCATTAATCCGCTGAAACCAGCACGAAACGCCTGACGAATACAGTCCGGATTTTTGCCATGATCAAGCGCCAGAGTGACCGGTACTGAGGCAGATTCCGCGAGCGTTTTAACCACTGCCGCCGCGACGGGTGCAGGAAAATGCGCCAGATGCCCCTGATAGAGAT
>NZ_JBLTJC010000999.1:0-420 GCF_048158785.1 Streptomyces colwelliae
CGGCACCGCTGAATGGTTTACCGTCGATAGCGTCATGAGTACGCAACGCTTCCGGGCGCAACCAACGCTGAACGCGGGAAGGCATATCCAGACCAATCAGCAGGATCACCACAAATGTCAGACTGAACGAGAGCGATGCCAGCGCAGTACCCAGATCCAGACGTTGAGCGATCAACGCGCCGATGATTGGGGCCAGTGCGCCGCCCAATGCGCCAACGTTGTAGGTAAAGCCCAGGCCCGCTGCACGCTGGTCGGTATCGAAATAACCGCCAATCAGTTTCGGTAAGATCCCGGCGATCCCTTGTCCAAGCATTTGCTGGAAGAACAGTAACAAACCGAGCACCCAGACGTTTGCGCCGCCAATCGCAAATACCGGAATAATCAGCAGCTGCGAGGCCAGCAGGCTACAAACGTACGCTT
>NZ_JBLTJC010001000.1:0-419 GCF_048158785.1 Streptomyces colwelliae
GTTCGCGACCTTCAAGAAGCGCATCGAGCAGTTCGTCGATTTCCGTAAGGAGCTGGTTCGCCGCGGCGTCGAGATCGGTCCGGCGGCGGGGCGCGAATGGGGCGACAACGACGCCAACCGCGCCGTGCGCTCGGCGCTGAACAAGGATCTCGAGGCGCTGTCCAAGGTCTATGCCGAGCGCGCCCGGCAGATCGCGCAGCAGACCGAGACCAATCGCACGCTGTCCTTCCTGCTGACCTGCCTCGGCGGCCTGGCGCTGGCGCTTGTCGTGATCGGCATCGTCATCATCGCCCGCTCGATCGCCCGCCCCCTCTCCGCCATCACCGCAACCATCAAGCAGGTGGCCGACGGCGCCGAGAACATCGTGGTGCCGCACTCCGACCGCGCCGACGAAATCGGCGCGCTGGCACGCGCCATCC
>NZ_JBLTJC010001001.1:0-419 GCF_048158785.1 Streptomyces colwelliae
GGCGAGATCGTCGCCCTTCTCGGCAAGAACGGCATGGGCAAGACAACCCTGCTCAAGACCGTCCTGGGAATGGTGACCCTGCGCGGCGGCAGTATCACCATCGGCGGGCAGGCGCTCTCCGGCCTCTCCCCCGCCAAGCTCGTGGCGCTCGGCGTCGGCTACGCGCCGCAGGAGCAGCCTTTGTTCCAGGACCTGTCGATCCGCGACAACCTGCGCCTGGCGGTCCCGTCCGACCGCCACCTCCCGGACGCGCTGGAGCGCCTGGTCGGCCACTTCCCGTTCCTGAAGGACCGGCTCGCCCAGCGCGCCGGCACGCTCTCCGGGGGCGAGCAGAAGATGCTGATCCTCGGCCGCGCCCTGATGCTGCGCCCGCGCCTGCTCCTGATCGACGAGATCTCCGAAGGCGTGCAGCCCTCGAT
>NZ_JBLTJC010001002.1:0-419 GCF_048158785.1 Streptomyces colwelliae
GGTTTCGTCACAATCGGGATGCACGTCTTGGACCAGTGGGACTTGGATGAATTCTCGCTCGTGCCATTTGTGGGCAGCAATGGTTTGAGCTTGGGCAGGTTGTCGGGTTAAGCTCCGGGCAGCCTTGCATTGGGACGAGGTGGGAATTTCCCAGGTGTTAGTGTTCAGGGACCCGAAAAAGTCGCTGCCGATCTATGGCGCGCTGCTGATGGCGGCGTTCGCCCTCGGCGGCTGTTCCAGTCAGCTGGTTGACTACACGCCCAACGAGGCTCAGGCCCATCCCAGAGAGCCCGGCGCCTACCTTCCGGTGCATGATTTGCCGCCGGAACGCGATCAGGCTGTGATCCCGCCGGACCAGCGCGCCAAGATCGAAGCCGAGCTTGCCGCCGCGCGCGACCGCCAGGCGGTCGCCGCCAAGG
>NZ_JBLTJC010001003.1:0-418 GCF_048158785.1 Streptomyces colwelliae
GAGTCCCACGGCATAGCTCAGACCCTCAACTACGTAGGAGTTCTTGAACAGTTCGTGGCCGTGCGCGACGAGACTTGGCGGTGCTGGCCGCGCTAGGCCGATGCGGGCATCATCCCCGCCGACATCACCAAGCCGCGGCCACGGCCGAGGCGAGGAGTTGCGCGGCGGTGCGGCGTCGCCCGTACCACCCGCGTGCCCGAACTCGACTCCCACCGCTGCCAGTTGTCCGGCGGGCGCGCTGCAGTTCCTTCAGTTGCTTGTCACTCAGCTTGTCGAACAGGGCGGCGGCGTCCAGCCACAGTTTCCTTTCCGAGGAGTCGTGCTCGGCTGCTCACGCCGCCGACAGCGCGTTGATCATCGGCGGTCCCGTTAGCCCTTTCGCGACCGGAACCCAGCAGGTTTCTGCACGCCCTTGGTC
>NZ_JBLTJC010001004.1:0-418 GCF_048158785.1 Streptomyces colwelliae
GGTATGCAATGCCTGATAATGACCGAATTTATGAGGCACTTCAAAGTATTGAGCTCCATATGCTTATGACTGCACCAGAGTTATATAATACACTTCTGGCTTCGGCGAAATATCAACCATTGCCAACAAATTAGGGGAACAGGGAATGAGTGCAATCGATACTTTAAGGGAGTATGCCGAAGTATGGCGGCTATTTGGTAGTATGCCAGATGATGCAACCCTGAGTGCTGAGGTTTCAGCCCTTTATCTTGGTGTAAGTGTCAAAACATTGGCTCGTTATCGCCAGACTGGTAATGGCCCCTGCTTATATCCAATACCAGGCAGAAGACAGCAAAGCAAGGAATCAACGAGTAAATTATCTTTTAGGTGATTTAAGAACATGGCGTGATCGTCATAAGGTCAGCAGCACAATGGAGGC
>NZ_JBLTJC010001005.1:0-417 GCF_048158785.1 Streptomyces colwelliae
GCAGGATGTTGTCGGCCTTCAGCGTGAGATCGACGGCCTTGCGCTGGTTATCCGGTAGCAACGCGACCTGCACATTGGCCTGCTGGCCAAGCTTCGTGCCGGTCGATACCGCCGTATAGTCGGCGAGAGTCACAAAATTCTGTTGCTGGAGTGTGAGGCTCGTTCCAGCCGAGACGATAACATTCGAGGTTGCGCCAGACCACTGGTCTGTAACAGCCTCGATCGTATACGAACCAAAGCCGCCGCCCGTCAGCAGTGACTGAGGCAACGTGCTCGCGGATCCGCCAATCTGGATCGTGTTCACGCCGGCGAGCCTCAGGCTGCCGTTGCTCTCGAAGCCATAACCACGCAGAGTGCCGTCAAGCTTGATGACGGCCGGGGTAGCGACACCTGGCGTTGGGTGGTGCGGTCCCTGCG
>NZ_JBLTJC010001006.1:0-416 GCF_048158785.1 Streptomyces colwelliae
GTATCAGGTCTATGCCGCGCCAGGGCAGATCACTGATATCGCGCTTGAGCCGGGTGAACAGCTAACGGGTCCGGGGTCGCTCGCCGCCGGCGATACCGTGCGCTGGATCGTCGGAGACACCGAAAGCGGCAACGGCGATAGCAGGCGCGTCCACATTATGGTGAAGCCGACAAGGCCCGCCGTCGAGACCAACCTTGTTGTCAATACCGATCGACGGACCTACCTGATTGAGCTGCGCTCCCGCGAGAAGCCGTACATGCCGTCGGTCGCCTGGTTCTACCCGGAAGACCGATCCGGCCGCTCCAGGGCTTTGCCGCCAACCCCAATCATCCCGGAAGCGGATCAGCGCCGCTACCGCTACGTTATCGAGGGTGATAGCCCGCCATGGCGTCCGGTCAACGCCTACGATGATGGCC
>NZ_JBLTJC010001007.1:0-416 GCF_048158785.1 Streptomyces colwelliae
CGGGAATGCTGAGCGGCGCGGTGTCGCGCTGCAGATTGAGCCTCACACTGGCATAACCGCCGGGCATCAGCTCGCCGCTCGCATTGTCGAGCCCGAGCTGCATGCGCGTCGTGCCGGAAGCCACATCCACGGACTGGGAGGAGGCCTCCACCGTCGCCTGAAACGTCTTGTTCGGATAATCCGGCATCACGAGGGTCGCCGTGGCGCCGATCTTGATCGCCGGCACGTAGTTCTGGGGAACGTTGACGTAGACGCGCAGCTTGGTGATGTCCGAGACCACGAACATCGCCGGGCCCGAGCCGCCGCCCGCATTGATCAGCGCACCGACGTCGGTGTCGCGCGCCGTGACCACGCCATCGAACGGCACGGTGATCTTCTTGTAGCCGGCGAGCGCTTCCAGCCGTTCCACATTGGCC
>NZ_JBLTJC010001008.1:0-416 GCF_048158785.1 Streptomyces colwelliae
TAACCCGTATGTGCAACGCGCTTGCCAGGCGCGAAAGAGCTAACCTACACTAGCGGGATTCTTTTTGTTAACCCCTACCCCACGCGTACAACCGCGTGGGGAGACGACGCGGATTTTTAACTATGCGTATCCCCCGCATTTATCATCCTGAACCACTGACCAGCCATTCTCACATCGCGCTTTGCGAAGATGCCGCCAACCATATCGGGCGCGTACTGCGCATGGGGCCGGGGCAGGCGTTGCAATTGTTTGACGGTAGCAACCAGGTCTTTGACGCCGAAATTACCAGCGCCAGCAAAAAAAGCGTGGAAGTGAAGGTGCTGGAAGGCCAGCTCGACGATCGCGAATCTCCGCTGCATATTCACCTCGGTCAGGTGATGTCGCGTGGTGAAAAAATGGAATTTACGATCCAGAAA
>NZ_JBLTJC010001009.1:0-415 GCF_048158785.1 Streptomyces colwelliae
GTATGGCTTCGGGCTGAAGACAATTGCGGGCATCGAGGTCTATGGCAGCAATACCTACATGCAGCGTATCGCCGTGCCTGCCAGCAAGCCCGGGATACTACAGACAATCCGGTTTTCCTTCTCCGCTCCGCTGCGGCCGGGCGACTATTTTCTCGACGTCGGCGTGGCGGAAATCGATGGAACTCCCGGGGGGAGCGCCGTGGATGTCCGTCGTTCCGTCGCAATGATAACCATAGCTCCGGTCGCCAAGCGCATCGACTTCAACGGTCTGTTCGACCTGTCTCCAAAGTTCGATATCCTGTGATGGTGGTTCTCGAAAGACCGCAATGAGCAACGATACCCGTAGTATTCCCGAATGGCCACAATTCTCGTCAGAGGTTATGCGGCAGGGGCCGGCCATTCGCAAAGCCCACAT
>NZ_JBLTJC010001010.1:0-415 GCF_048158785.1 Streptomyces colwelliae
GTGCTGATTTACGCATGGAAAGCGGGACGTAACACCTGGTGGTTTGCAGCCACGTTAACGGTGCTGGGGCTATTTGTCGTTTTAAATATCACCCTGTTTGCCAGCGACTATTTTACTGGCGATGGTATTAACGACGCGGTTCTCTATACCTTAACCAACAGCCTGACCGGTGCTGGTGTCAGCAAATACATTCTTCCGGGTATCGGCATTGTGCTGGGGCTGACGGCGGTGTTCGGTGCGCTGGGCTGGATCCTGCGCCGTCGTCGCCATCATCCGCACCATTTTGGTTACAGCCTGCTGGCACTCTTACTGGCGCTGGGTTCAGTGGATGCCAGCCCGGCATTTCGTCAGATAACGGAACTGGTGAAATCCCAGTCACGCGACGGCGACCCGGACTTTGCGGCTTATTATAAAG
>NZ_JBLTJC010001011.1:0-415 GCF_048158785.1 Streptomyces colwelliae
CAGTAACCCCGCGTAGAAGCTACGTAAAAACCCGTTGCCCTGAGACTCAAAAAAAGCGGGGGCGACAATGCCGTTGGGGGTGATAAAAGAGAGCGCAGTGTCCTTGTAGCTGGCCCATGCAATATCCAGCGCGCGATCTTTTACCACCGTAAATGCCAGTCCCGCACCAGTACGGACATCAAACGCTTCTGTCCCCTTTGCTCTGCCACTACGTAACTCATAGTGTTTAATTCCGGCAACCTGCGAGAGATCGCCAATCCACGACCAAATTTCGTTTTTCATTGTGCTGCTTCCCGAATGGACATGTCATGGCGCTGGATGAACGCTTCGATTTCCGCAAGGCGAGACGTTCCCTCCATTGGGCCACGTCGGGTTACCGCCAGTGCACCGCAGGCGTTGGCATATTGTAATGCCC
>NZ_JBLTJC010001012.1:0-414 GCF_048158785.1 Streptomyces colwelliae
GAAGAGCACGTCGTGGTGCGCGACCCTGTCGCCGACGTCTTCGTCCCTCAGACGTGCCGCCGTGCCGCGTTCGAAGGCTTCGCGATCTCCCTGGTCGGCGTCTAGGTTCTGAGGGCCAACCGAACCGACCTTGCCTGGTGACAGGTCACCGCCCACATAGTCGGCGAGGGCCATGTCGCCGGCGGAAGTAATCGCCTTCTTTGTGTCCGGCAGGAAAAAGGCGCCAGTCCCTTGGCGTACAAGCCCTCCTTGCGGCGGTCAGAGACTGTCCGGACTCGGCGCGAACTGCCGGCTACACGACCGCCGACGTCCGCGCTTTTCTCAGGGCGAGCGCGCCGCCGCCGCGCGCGGACGCCGCGCTCAAGGAGGTCGAGAAGCTTGAGCGGTCCTCCGACCAGTCGCCCGCTCGGCGTC
>NZ_JBLTJC010001013.1:0-414 GCF_048158785.1 Streptomyces colwelliae
TCGTTGTAGAGATCGAACTGGTGCTCGTCGGCAAGCAGCGACAGCGGCTCGAGCGGCAGGTCGAAGTCGCGGATCGCGCGCAGCAGTTCGGCCGCCACCGGATTGCCCTCGGCGCTGCCGTGGACCTGGCCCGACAGCATGTTGGTCCACCATTGCAGGCGGATTTCCCCGGGCAAGGGCTGGCTCACCTGGTCGCGGACTCGGACGATCTCGACGTTGAAGGCATAGAGCGCCAGCAGCGCACGGCGCTCGGCTGCGGGCGCGAACAGGGTCGCGGCATAGCGCGGAAAGTCGTGGCTGCGCACGAGATCGGCGCAGAACGTAACGTTGTCGGATGGAGCCGGCGTGCTGTTCATGGCACGGCGATCAGCGCGGCCGCAACGCGGCGCCGTTCGCCGATCATGATGTTGTAGG
>NZ_JBLTJC010001014.1:0-414 GCF_048158785.1 Streptomyces colwelliae
GTAGACAACCATCAATGCGGCGCGACAATCAAGATGAGAATCCTATCCAGATTGTCGCGCTACACATCAATAAACTTCATCCTCAGACAACGTGGCCGCCGGCCTGGGTGTAGTTCCAGGGCGCGGCGCTGGTATCGGCTGCGGTACGGCTACTTGGCCGTGGCGCATCAGACTGCGCGCCATTGGTCGCCCCAGAACTTGGCGCGGACATCCTTTTTGAGCAGCTTGCCCACGGCACTGCGCGGCAACTCGGCCCAGAACTCGACCGATTTCGGCGCCTTGGCGCTGCCCAGTTGGTCCTTGCACAAGGCTATCAACACTTCCTGGTCGACGGTTTGACCGGCCTTGAGCTGAACCACCGCCTTAACCGCTTCGCCCCATTTTTCGTCGGGCGCACCGACCACGATGCAGTCG
>NZ_JBLTJC010001015.1:0-414 GCF_048158785.1 Streptomyces colwelliae
GGGTTAACACCTTCTTATTCATGGTATCTCCGGTTTTTCTTATGCAGGGTAGTGCTTGAGATAAATGCTCGGCGGGGCAGTAGAGTTAATGAAGTGTTACTGAACGCCGAAGCTCACTTTTTAAAATTCGTTCTTCCATGCCCGGTAACGCTCCAGAAAACGGCTTTAATTGTTGTTATGACGCTATTACCTCGGTGAAAGTGATTATTCACTGTTACATACGGGTTACAACGTTAAAACGGTGCAATCATAGCCATCACATTGTTAAGATACTGTGAAATCACTCACAGATTGAAAGCGGTTACATCGCCTGATTTGTTGAGTTAGTGATCGCCGCCGCATTCTGGCGCGTTGCGACAGAATGGCGACGCACTAACGTCGGCATAAAACAGTGGCTGGCACGAGGATCAATAT
>NZ_JBLTJC010001016.1:0-413 GCF_048158785.1 Streptomyces colwelliae
TTCCAGGACGGGGACGACCAGTACAGAATCCGCTGCACGATGCACGTCGACGCGCCGACCGGCCCGGACTTCAGCAACCTGGTGTAAGCACGGCGGTGCTCACTCCGGGGACACGACACCGATGCAGGCGAAGCGGGAGTTCATGGGTACCCGCCACGGCGAGTCGCCGACTTCACCGAACTCGTCGCCACCGCCCTCGCCAACGCCGACAGCCGCGACCAGCTCACGGCGTCACGCGCGCGCGTGGTGGCCGCCGGCGCGCGCATCGCCACGGCCGGCGACCGCTCTGCTGACGCGGATCGGGCAGATCGTCATGCTGCACCACGGCGGCGCGCACTCGCGGGTCGCCTCGGTCATCCGTTCCTCGGTGACCAGGCCGGCATACGGCATCAACTCCATCGCGGTCTCACCGT
>NZ_JBLTJC010001017.1:0-413 GCF_048158785.1 Streptomyces colwelliae
CACTTGTGTAGCAAACTTTGTCCATACCACCATCTTCCCGAACGGGCCGAAAGATTTTGAAGATAAAGACGATGGTCGTGTGATTGGTAACCTGGTGGGTCTGAATTTGTTCGATGACTACGGCCTATGGTGTAACTACGGGCAGTTGCATCGCGACTTTACTTATTGTTACAGCAAAGGTGTGTTCAAGCGTGTTCTGCCAGCTGAAGAGTATGCAGAAATTCGCTGGGATCAACTGGAAGCGGGTGACGTTAACTTCATTAAAGATTTTTACTACCGTCTGGCGCATCGTGTGGGTGAGCTGAGTCACCTGGCTGATGGTTCATATGCCATCGCAGAACGCTGGAATTTGGGTGAAGAGTACTGGGGCTACGCGAAAAATAAACTCTGGTCGCCGTTTGGCTATCCGGTTC
>NZ_JBLTJC010001018.1:0-412 GCF_048158785.1 Streptomyces colwelliae
GTACAAGACCTGGTACGGACGGGCGACGGAGCGGTTCTTCCTGCCGCTGCTGAAGATCATCGTGCCGGAAGCGCGGCTTCGGCCAGGGCGCGTAGCGGAAGTGCCGTGAAGGCTTCGTCGATGGAATGGACATCAACCTGCTGTCCGTCGACGAGAACACCGTCGTCGTCAACTCCCTCTACCCGGAGCTGATCGCCGTCAGCAGCAGGTCGAGGAAGTCCCCGTGGAGGACGACAAGCCGTCGCTCGACAAGGAGGACACGGTGCGGGCGCTTTCAGCCGTTACCTCGCTGGTCACCCCGTCGGTATGACCCTCAAGGCGGCCAACCGCCGTTCAGGGCCAGCATCCCGAAGGAGAAGAACACCGACACCGGGATGAGCGAGATCCGCAGCGGCGATGGTCTTGGCAAGGC
>NZ_JBLTJC010001019.1:0-408 GCF_048158785.1 Streptomyces colwelliae
GGCGGGTGCGCCGGTACAGGTGCGCTCAACGACAGCTGTGCACCCGGGTGTTGCGCGCCGCGCGAGGCCCGGTGCCGGGCGGGTCTCCGGGGCGCGGGACCTGCGAGGGCGCCCCGCCGGGCCCGGACAGCGGGGCGAGGCGGCCACAACGGCGGTACCACGCAAGGGCGTTGCGCGCCCGCCGGGGCTCGACGCCGAGCGCGAGCGGAACACCGGGACCGGGCACCAGGACGACGCGCAGGCAACGGCGGCCATCCACACAGGCGTTGCGCACCCGGCCGAGCCCGCCCCCGGCCGGCGGGACGACGCGGCGGAACCGGCACACCGGGGCGCGGCGCCCATCCCACCGACCACGAACCTGCATCCACCCGAGACCCCGCGACCGACCACCCCGCTCCGCGCCCGGAC
>NZ_JBLTJC010001020.1:0-408 GCF_048158785.1 Streptomyces colwelliae
CCAAAACAACTTTCGCTACGTTGCTGGCTCGTTTTAACACGGAGTAAGTGATGTACCGTTATTTGTCTATTGCTGCGGTGGTACTGAGCGCAGCATTTTCCGGCCCGGCGTTGGCCGAAGGTATCAATAGTTTTTCTCAGGCGAAAGCCGCGGCGGTAAAAGTCCACGCTGACGCGCCCGGTACGTTTTATTGCGGATGTAAAATTAACTGGCAGGGCAAAAAAGGCGTTGTTGATCTGCAATCGTGCGGCTATCAGGTGCGCAAAAATGAAAACCGCGCCAGCCGCGTAGAGTGGGAACACGTCGTTCCCGCCTGGCAATTCGGTCACCAGCGCCAGTGCTGGCAGGACGGTGGACGTAAAAACTGCGCTAAAGATCCGGTCTATCGCAAGATGGAAAGCGATATGC
>NZ_JBLTJC010001021.1:0-406 GCF_048158785.1 Streptomyces colwelliae
GCGTTCCAGGGGACGGCGCCGGCGATGACCGCGCTCGTCGAGGGGCGCGTCGATTACATGTGCGATCAGGCTGCCAGTGTCGTACCGCAAATCGCGGCGGGAACGGTCAAGGCTTACGCGGTTGGAACCGCGAGCCGAAATCTGGTGTTTCCCGATGTGCCAACATCGATTGAAGCCGGTGCGGCTGCATTCCAGGCGTCGGCATGGAACGCGCTGTTCGTCCCGAAGGGGACGCCGAAGCCCGTGATAGCAAGCTTGAATTCGGCTCTCGGCAAGGCACTCGACGACGATACGGTCCGAAGCCAATTGCTGCGCCTCGGCAGCGAAATTCCAGCGCCTCCCGAACGCACGCCGCAGTCCCTTGCAGAACTCGTCAAGAGCGAAATCGCCAAATGGACGGCGGCCA
>NZ_JBLTJC010001022.1:0-404 GCF_048158785.1 Streptomyces colwelliae
GCCAGGGACGGTAGCCGTATCCGACCGTCACGTCGAGCAGATGCCCCCACGCCCGTGTCACCGGATGCAGCGTGCTGCGGCGGTGACGCTGTTTGGCCAGGAGCACCCGGCGGGCATCGTTGTCGTGACCGGCCTTCCGGTACCAGCTTGCCAACTGCTCATAGGGTTGCGGGCTGTAGCCGGGGCTGCGTCGTATCCACTCCACACGGTATGCCGCAGACTGCCGACGCCCCATTGCCTCCCGACGTTCGCCCGCCTCGACCGCCTTGATGGAGCTGTAGACGAAGCCGTCCAGTTCCACCACGTCCGGCCAGCTGTGCTCGTTGTCGTGGAGGTAGGACACCTGCGCGCCCCGCAGGTCCACGGTGCCGGACGGCGGTCGGGCGAGGGTGAAGTCGAAGTCG
>NZ_JBLTJC010001023.1:0-404 GCF_048158785.1 Streptomyces colwelliae
GCCAGGGACGGTAGCCGTATCCGACCGTCACGTCGAGCAGATGCCCCCACGCCCGTGTCACCGGATGCAGCGTGCTGCGGCGGTGACGCTGTTTGGCCAGGAGCACCCGGCGGGCATCGTTGTCGTGGCCGGCCTTCCGGTACCAGCTTGCCAACTGCTCATAGGGTTGCGGGCTGTAGCCGGGGCTGCGTCGTATCCACTCCACACGGTATGCCGCAGACTGCCGACGCCCCATTGCCTCCCGCCGTTCGCCCGCCTCGACCGCCTTGATGGAGCCGTAGACGAAGCCGTCCAGTTCCACCACGTCCGGCCAGCTGTGCTCGTTGTCGTGGAGGTAGGACACCTGCGCGCCCCGCAGGTCCACGGTGCCGGACGGCGGTCGGGCGAGGGTGAAGTCGAAGTCG
>NZ_JBLTJC010001024.1:0-404 GCF_048158785.1 Streptomyces colwelliae
AGGTGGTGGTGCTCGCGGACGACGCACCCGCCGACTTCCGTACCTGGAAGGACTTCCTGGCCGGCGGGGAGGGCGTGGGCGCGGCGGAAGTGCGGGAGCGGGCACGGGAGTTGGACGGTTCGTCGGTCTCGGACATCATCTTCACGTCGGGTACGACGGGCCGCCCGAAGGGCGCGGTGATCACCCACGCGCAGACCTTGCGGGCGTACGAGGTGTGGAGCGACCTGGCGGGGCTGCGGCAGGGCGACCGCTACCTGATCGTGAACCCCTTCTTCCACACCTTCGGCTACAAGGCGGGCGTCATCGCCTGCCTCATGCGGGGCGCGACGATGATCCCGCAGCCGGTGTTCAACGTCGACACGGTGCTCGCGAACATCGCGGCGGAACGGGTGTCGGTCCTCCCC
>NZ_JBLTJC010001025.1:0-404 GCF_048158785.1 Streptomyces colwelliae
CCTGGTGACGCTCCTTGAGGAGATGCCCGTCCAGGAAACCGCGGACGGCATCGCCGAACTGCGAGCCGCGCGGCTGCCGGTGGGCCGGATCATCGTGAACATGGTGCGCTGGGCACCGCCCTGATGGTCGGCCACGTCGACACCGAGACCGCCCCCGAAAGGCCTGGTCCATGAGTTCCCCCAGGGTCACCCATCGCCCCTCGGACGAGATGGGTGGCTCCGCCTTGATCACCTTGATGACCCTGGTCCCGCTGCCCTGCCGCGACGAGAGCCACCCTTCCTCGATCAGCTCCCCGCGCGGAGCAGCCCAGTGACGGCAGTCACCGGTCACCTCTCCTTCTGCAGTACGGACAGCGCGGCGATGAGTTCGGCCTTCCGCCAGGCCCACGCCCGCGGCATCAAGG
>NZ_JBLTJC010001026.1:0-403 GCF_048158785.1 Streptomyces colwelliae
CTCCGCGGTTCTGGAAGTACTGGAAGGCCATCTTCAGCGCCACTTCCACGCCGGCGGACCCGTTGTCGGCGTAGAACACCTTGGCCAGCGGTTCGCGGCCGGCCTGGCGTGGCGCCAGTGCCAGCAGGCGTTCGGCCAGGGTGATCGCCGGCTCGTGGCCGAAACCGGCGAGCATCACCTGTTCCAGCTGCCCGGCCTGGGCAGCGATGGCACCACCGATGCGCGGTTCGGCATGACCGAACAGATTGGTCCACCAGCTGCTGACCGCGTCCAGATAGCGGTTGCCGTCGTGGTCGATCAGCCATGCGCCTTCGCCACGGGCAATCGGTACCAGCGGCAGGGTGTCCGGATGCTCACGCATCTGCGTGCACGGGTGCCACAGCACCTGCAGGTCGCGCTGCCG
>NZ_JBLTJC010001027.1:0-402 GCF_048158785.1 Streptomyces colwelliae
AGCGCGGCTCTACGACGCCGAGCACACCCGTTCCCGCGAACTCCAGCGGAGCCTGCTCCGCCCACTCCGGGAGGGCCTCGATCCAGCTGAACTCGCCGTCTAGGCGGGCGCCCACAACGCCTGCGGGGGTGACCAGTTCGGGTATGTCCAGGAGCCAGGCCGCGCCGACGCAGGGGTGGCCGGCGAAGGGCAGGCGGGTGGTCGGGGTGTAGATGTCGATGACTCCGCGCTCGGGGTCGTCGACGAACACCGTCTCGCTGAAGCCGAGTTTCCCGGCGAACTCCTGTCGCTCGTCCAGGTCCGGCATGACGGAACCCTCGCGGACGACGCCGAGTTCGTTGCCGTATCCGCCGCTGGGACCGCAGAAGACACGCAGTACGTCGTAGTCAGTCACGGGGGAAT
>NZ_JBLTJC010001028.1:0-401 GCF_048158785.1 Streptomyces colwelliae
GCTCACCGATGTCGCCGGGGATCTGGAGGAGACGGTGCGGGCGTTGCGTGCGCTTCAGTCCTCCGATGACGGCAAGCGGCGGGAGGGTGCGGGCGGGATCGAGGATGTGCTGCGGCGGGGGAACGCGGGGCAGGTTCGGGTGCCCGGCAAGCACGGGTCCGCTCCGCGGGTGTATGAGGTTGTGGCTGTGCTTATCGACGACCAGCCTGGTCAGTTGGCCCGGATCTTCGCGGATGCGGGGATGGCGGGGGTCAATATCGAGGATGTGCGGATCGAGCATGCGACGGGGCAGCAGGCGGGGCTTGTGCAGTTGATGGTGGAGCCGAAGGCTGCGCCTGTTCTGACGGCGGGGTTGCGGGAGCGGGGCTGGGCGATCCGGCAGTAGGCGCGAGGTGTGTGGG
>NZ_JBLTJC010001029.1:0-401 GCF_048158785.1 Streptomyces colwelliae
ACATCACGCAGGGCGCGGGGTCCCAGATACTTACGGCTCCGCAGCCGGGGGGTTGGGTGGAGGTCGGGGGACGGGTGTTCCTGGAGCGCTGACGGGCTCCGCAGCGTTGACCTCTTGAAGAAGGTGGCCACTTCACGCCGGTCGGCAACGCTCCCGCAGACAAACGCTCACGCAGACATCGGAAACTCGTCACCCAGAGCCCGAAAGACCCCGGTGTTCAAGGCGAAAGCCTTCTTGCACTCAGCCACGATCCGCTGCTTCTCCAGCTCATCGACGGGCATGGAATCCAGCCGCTCCCGATACCCCCGCTTGAACGCCGCCGGGTTCCCGATCCCCTCGAACACATAGAACCGCACCCCGTCCCCCCGCCGGGCGAACCCCCACGTCCGCTCCGCTCTGCC
>NZ_JBLTJC010001030.1:0-401 GCF_048158785.1 Streptomyces colwelliae
GAGCGTTTGCGGGCTTTTGGTCTTTTTCATTGGCTGCTTTCCGTTTCGGACACCGATCCCGCCGGTGATACCTGACTGCCGGATTTCGGCAAGACGGGCTGTGGACGTCGTTTCGCGGCGCAACTCCTGCGCTCGCAGCGCAAATCACGCCAGTCGACTGGCATGTCCGTATTGCGCCACAACGTCCTTACAGCGTCCATGGCAGACCGGTCCAGCGGCGCCGCCCGGGAAAAGGGCGTGGAAGTACTTGCAGACCGAAGGGAATTCGGGCGAGACTTGATTGGCCCAGATGTAGCACTGCGGTCGATGCCAGCATGCCCGGACCTTGACGAAGGGCTCCTTGCAACACCGTGAGCAAAGCGGCCTCGCCAGCTGCGACGCACAACGAAGCGGATCATGAG
>NZ_JBLTJC010001031.1:0-401 GCF_048158785.1 Streptomyces colwelliae
ACTGGCACCAGCGAGCGACGAGAACAGATCATTCAGCGTCTGCGACAGCAAGGGAGTGTGCAGGTTAACGATCTGTCGGCATTGTATGGCGTATCTACTGTGACGATCCGCAACGATCTGGCGTTTCTGGAAAAGCAGGGGATCGCTGTGCGTGCCTATGGTGGCGCGTTGATCTGCGATAGCACGACGCCGTCAGTCGAGCCATCAGTGGAAGATAAAAGCGCACTGAACACCGCGATGAAACGCAGCGTTGCGAAAGCTGCCGTTGAGTTGATTCAGCCAGGTCATCGGGTTATCCTCGATTCCGGGACCACCACTTTTGAGATTGCTCGTCTGATGCGCAAGCACACTGACGTAATTGCGATGACCAACGGTATGAACGTGGCTAATGCGTTGCTGGA
>NZ_JBLTJC010001032.1:0-400 GCF_048158785.1 Streptomyces colwelliae
GTCGCGGTTGATGCACTTGTTGGCGCAGGATAGCCGTTTGCGGGAAGAACTGGTGATGAACCTGATTCAGGCAGAGGAGAATACTCCCGCACTTACTGAATGGGCGCAACGGCTGGGGATCGATCTCAATCAACCGCGAGTGGTGGCTATTGTTGAGGTCGACAGCGGTCAGCTTGGTGTGGACAGCGCAATGGCGGAGTTACAACAACTGCAAAACGCGCTGACTACGCCCGAGCGTAATAATCTGGTGGCAATTGTCTCGCTGACCGAAATGGTGGTGTTGAAACCGGCGTTGAACTCTTTTGGGCGCTGGGATGCAGAAGATCATCGTAAGCGAGTTGAACAACTGATTACCCGCATGAAAGAGTACGGCCAGCTGCGTTTTCGCGTTTCACTGGGC
>NZ_JBLTJC010001033.1:0-399 GCF_048158785.1 Streptomyces colwelliae
CTCTTTTCGCCACGCGCACCCGCACCCCCATGGCCAGCCTCGCCACCCGCGCCAACCTCGTAACCCTCGCCGGCGTCCTGGCCGTAGCCGTCCCCTTCCTCCACGGTCTCCCCGCCTACCGGAACGACCGTTCCGCGGCCCACCGCCCCGAGAATCTCGCCGCCGTCTCCGCGCTCGCCGGACGTGAACTGCGGCCCGGCGACCCGGTGTTGTTCCTGCCGTCGTTCTGGCGGGTCACGGCGCTGGCGTATCCGGGGCCGTTCGCCGGGGCCCGGGACCTGGCGTCGGGGGAGTCGGGGGCGAGGTCCGGGACGCTCAGTGGGCGTGAGGTGGGGCCGGGGGAGTTGCGGGCGCGGCTCGCGGGTGTTGACCGGGTCTGGATCGTCGCGCAGTCGAATC
>NZ_JBLTJC010001034.1:0-399 GCF_048158785.1 Streptomyces colwelliae
GTGTCGGTGTGCCTGAAGCTCTTCAAGGAAGCCGGCGTGCGCGTGGTTCCGGGCAGCTTTCTGGCGCGGCGCCAGCCCGACGGCTTCAATCCCGGTGCGGGCTATATTCGGCTCGCGCTGGTGCAGGATGGCGAGACCACGGCGCAGGCGCTGCACCGGCTGGTCGAGACTCTGGGTTAGGCGGGGCCCGTGAGCATGTCGGCGATCGAACGTGTCATTCCACTGGTCGGGCATCTGCCGGCCTCGATCCGCGAGGCGCTGGGCCGGCGTGTGCGCGAACTCGCCGGCTTCGGCCTGATCACGCTGTCGGGCGTCGCCTCGGCCGCGCTGATGACCTGGTCGGTGCAGGATCCCAGCCTCAGCCACGCCACCTCGCGGCCGATCCGCAACATCCTGGGT
>NZ_JBLTJC010001035.1:0-399 GCF_048158785.1 Streptomyces colwelliae
TTACAGTTGCGCTCGCAAGCAATTAACGCCGCTTCCGCTTGTTCGGCATTACATCCGGTAGCGTTTTTGACGATATTGACCTGGCGCACATGCAGTTTTTCGTTGGTGGCGACCACATCGACCATCAGGTTGCCGAACACTTTGCCGGATTTAATCATCAGCCCGGTGGAGAGCATGTTGAGCACCAGTTTCTGCACCGTGCCTGCTTTCATTCGCGAAGAACCGGTAACAACTTCGGCACCAACTACCGGCGTAATAGCAAACTCTGCGGTGGATGAAACGGCACTCCCCGGATTACAGGAAATGCCCACTGTACGGCAGCCGAGTTGGCGCGCGTATTCCAGCCCGGCAATCACATACGGCGTGCGTCCGCTGGCCGCAATACCAACCACCACATCC
>NZ_JBLTJC010001036.1:0-398 GCF_048158785.1 Streptomyces colwelliae
CGGCCGCGTCAGATGTGCATAAGAGACAGGCGGTGGGGGCGATATGCCGTGGGCGGGGGCGAGCTCGACCACACCGCGGGCGTGCGGACCGAAGGAGACGGCGAGTCGGTTGGGGGCTTGAGCGATCACCTTCACCGGCACGTCCACCGACGGTGTCGCCGTCAGCCAGCGGTCGAACCTCGCGTCGTGCACGGCGACCGCGCGCATACCGGGCGCGGTCCGTTCCGCCGCCTCGATGATGTGCTGGACGATCGTGGTCGCGGGGACCACCGGCCAACGGTCCGCCACATCGGGCCAGTTGGGGCGTTGCGGGAAGAAGCAGTGGTCCATGAGGTAGGGCATGGACTCGGGGGAGACGTGGACCGTGGTCTGCCATTCCCGTGGGGGAGCGGGAGGCG
>NZ_JBLTJC010001037.1:0-398 GCF_048158785.1 Streptomyces colwelliae
CGGCGTCCAGGGAGGCCTGCGGCCGCAGACTCCGCGTCATCCGATGCACGACGAGCCGGGGCAAGGCCTTCTCCGCCTCGACGGCCAACTCCTTCGCGTACTCGACCGCCCGCTCCGGTGCAGGGCGATGGCCGGTTTCCGGAGTCTGGCGAGACAGGTGCGAGACCCTCGGTGCGATCTGGCGCTACGGCGCTACTCGCTGCGCAAGTGCCTTGAGCGGTTCGCCCCTTAGGCACGGCGAAAACCCCGGAAATACCGCGCGGTTGGCGTAACACCGGTGGGGCCGCTTTGGCGTATTCCGTACGCCAATTCCGGCATTCTCCGCGCTTCTCCGCGTGTCCCCGCACATCAATTCGGCACGTGCCACCGGCAATCAGCGGGAACGGATGGTCAATTTC
>NZ_JBLTJC010001038.1:0-398 GCF_048158785.1 Streptomyces colwelliae
TCGTTATACCGCCACGATGCTTCAGCATATTGCTGAAGATCGTGACGGGACAAACCATTAACCCAGCATCGATCCGGTTGCAATTAAATTACGGTGTAAGTCGAAGACGTGGCTAAGATCGTGGTGAATATGTCCGCCGGACGCATTTTCCAGATATCGATGCAGATAATCCCGATACATGGGATGTGCACAATGATCAATGGTGGTGCGGATAACGTTGTTATACGGATCCTGTGCGCCAAATCCACTGACCGCTTCGCTCCATAAATAACGTGCCGCACGCAACATGGCGACGTTCATAAACAGATCCATGCCAATGCCGAAGAAAAACGACAGGCGAGGGGCGAAGTCATCAATTTTCAGCCCGGCGGAGATTGCTGCTTTGATGTACTCAATCC
>NZ_JBLTJC010001039.1:0-398 GCF_048158785.1 Streptomyces colwelliae
ACGTAGTACTTGCCGGCGACATCGCCGATGCCGAGCAGGAGCGATGCCAGGAACGGGCCGGTGATCGAGGAGGAGCCGCCGACAGTGACCACAATCAGGAAGTAGATCATGAACTTCAGCGGGAAGTACGGATCGAGGCCGAGGATCTCGGCGCTGAGCGCGCCGCCGAGGCCGGCCAGGCCACAGCCAAATGCGAACGTGAAGGCGAACACCTGCGGCACGTTGATGCCGAGGCCGCTCGCGGCGCGGGGATCGTCGACCGCGGCGCGCAGGCGGCTGCCGAAGCGTGTCTTGGCCAGCACCATCTGCAGACCGATGGTGAGCAGGCCGCAGATCACAATGATCATCAACCTGTAGCGGCCGATGCCGACGCCGAACAGGTCGAACTGGCCCTGCAG
>NZ_JBLTJC010001040.1:0-397 GCF_048158785.1 Streptomyces colwelliae
GGGGGTGCCGGCGGGCCGGGGGGCTCGCCGGCGGAGTCGTCGACGGTGATCGCGATGCGGATCGGCCGGCCGCACTCGCGGCTCAGCGTCTCGCTGACGATCGGGGCGAGGCGTCCCTCGAGCACGCCTTTCGCAAACTCGTTCGGTACGGCGAGCAAGGCTGTGTCGGCGACGAGTGCCAGGGGTTGGCAGCGCCGGATCCAGTGCTCGTCCTTGGTCTCGACACCCTGCCCACGCCCCTCACCGAGAAGTTGCTCCAGCACTCGTGGCCACACTGCGGCAAGATCGGCAGGTACGTCAGCCACAGGGCACGCTCTCTCACGGGTCCCACGAACGTGTGGTTCGCGGACGGGACGGGATGTACATCGGGTGGGGCGCTCGGGAAAAAGGTGTGGGG
>NZ_JBLTJC010001041.1:0-397 GCF_048158785.1 Streptomyces colwelliae
GCTGTACTCGCTGTCGCATCAGACGAATGACACCGGCGAATCAGAATGGATTCATTTTACAGGCAGCGGATATCTGTTACGTACCGATGCGTGGTCATACCCGGTTCTGCGGCTTAAACGCCTGGGCCTGTCAAGAACGTTCCGTCGTCTGGTCGTCACTCTCACCCGGCGTTATGGCGTCAGTCTCATTCATCTGGACGCCGGCGCAGAATGTCTGCCGGGTTTACCCACTTTCGACTGGTAATCAGGACAAAAGACACTGGATGAAATTATTAACCACAGAAACGGCGCTGGATATTCTGATTGCGTGGCTGCAGGACAATATTGACTGCGAATCAGGGATTATCTTCGACAACGATGAGGATAAAACGGATTCGGCAGCACTGTTGCCCTGTAT
>NZ_JBLTJC010001042.1:0-397 GCF_048158785.1 Streptomyces colwelliae
TAGCAGAACCACTCGCCGGTATCATCCATCCGCTGTAAAAACAGCCCCTGACGCTCAATCTCTTCGAGGCGCATTTGCCCGTTTTCTTCGCCGGTCACACGGGTGATGAGTGCATCGTTCATTGAGCGCAAAATGGCGCTTTTCAACAGAAAATGGCGCGTTGCGAGATCGACGTTATCCAAAACCTCATCGACCAGATAATCCGAAAGATGGCTGGCATTGATTCCCGCCAGGCGGCGTGCCGACTTATGGGCTGAGTGGGTATTCTGCCGGGCGGAGAGGGCGATTAGCTGTAGTGCCGTCGCCCAACCGGAAACGTCATCGCAAATCCGACTGCTTTCTGCGGCTTCAATCGGCGATGACAGACGGCAATCAAAAAACTGCTTCGCTTCCTGAT
>NZ_JBLTJC010001043.1:0-397 GCF_048158785.1 Streptomyces colwelliae
GGCCTGGCGCACCAGACGTTACTTGGCGTGACTGGCTCAGGGAAAACCTTCACCATTGCCAATGTCATTGCTGACCTTCAGCGCCCAACCATGGTACTTGCGCCCAACAAAACGCTGGCGGCCCAGCTGTATGGCGAAATGAAAGAGTTCTTCCCGGAAAACGCGGTGGAATATTTCGTTTCCTACTACGACTACTATCAGCCGGAAGCCTATGTACCGAGTTCCGACACTTTCATTGAGAAAGATGCCTCGGTTAACGAACATATTGAGCAGATGCGTTTGTCCGCCACCAAAGCGATGCTGGAGCGGCGTGATGTGGTTGTGGTGGCGTCTGTTTCCGCGATTTATGGTCTGGGCGATCCTGATTTATATCTCAAGATGATGCTCCATCTCACGG
>NZ_JBLTJC010001044.1:0-396 GCF_048158785.1 Streptomyces colwelliae
GTGTGGACCGTGCCGTTGACGTCCTTGACGACGTCCTTGACGACCAGCTTCTCCTTGGTGCCGAGGAGGCGATCTTCACGCTGGTGCGCAGCGCCTGAGCACCTTGCCGGCGCGTACGGCGTCGAGGAACGTGAGGACGGCCTGCTCGATGCCGCGCTGGGGCCAGCACGCCGAGATACGTCTCCACACCCGCGCGGACCACGAAGAGATGACCGCCGTCGACCTCGATCATCGCCAGCCGCAACTGCCCGCCCCAGCGGGTCAGGATCAGCATCGCGATGATGCCGACGAGCAGCTTGACGAGGCCCGGTTGCTGGCCCGGCTGCGTCGGGCCGGTATGGCATTGGCGGACATTCGGCTGGTGCTGGCCGGCTGGTCCAGTCAGGACACCGACCT
>NZ_JBLTJC010001045.1:0-396 GCF_048158785.1 Streptomyces colwelliae
ACCCACACGAGGCCAGTCCGGCGACGACGATGCCGACAAGGCGGCCACCACGCCGACGGGCAAGGCCGGCGTGTGGTCGGCGTACCGGACCGTGAGGGTGAGTCGGCCCGCGAACTCCCTTTCTCCACGCAGGCGTTGACCGGCGCGTCGCCCTCTCGGAACGCCGTGTCAAGGAGTGGACCGCCTGGGAGAACTACACGCTCTGGCTGCGGTCGGTGCTCTTCCCGGTCATCAACGTCACGCATGTCACGGTGCTCTGCTCGGTCGCCGCCGGTGCCGGAGCCGACCTCACAGCAGGACATCGACACCGCCCTGTGCCAGCTCGCTCTGGCGACCGTCGCCCTGCCCGAACGCGGCGACAAGCGGCGTGCCCTGATCGCAGCGACGGTCCTGCTG
>NZ_JBLTJC010001046.1:0-396 GCF_048158785.1 Streptomyces colwelliae
GTGAAGAACAACTGGCTCTTGGTCCTTCAGGGACTTACAACACCATTCTGGCTGATCAGTTCAAGCAGGCTTTTCGCGCCCTTGCAAACGAGGTTGAGGCTGATCTTGGTGCGTTGTATTTCGGTGCTTCCCGCGCCGTGGGAACCGCAGGGACAACGCCGTTTGGTGTTAAAGATGATCTTTCTGATGCTGCTCTGGCTCGTCAGGTTCTGGAGGATAACGGCGCACCGACAACCGATCTGCAGATGGTGCTTGGCTCCACTGCCATTGCTAATTTGCGCGGAAAACAGTCTGTATTGTTTAAAGTGAATGAATCCGGCACTGAACAGCTACTGCGTGAGGGCGTGTTGGGGCGTCTGGAGGGATTCAATATTCACAGTTCGGCAGGTGTGAAAC
>NZ_JBLTJC010001047.1:0-395 GCF_048158785.1 Streptomyces colwelliae
CCCTGAAGTTGCATGGATATCCCATGCCCATTGAGCATCTGGCTGTCCATGGAATGGATACCGCATGTCATCATCAGGTTGTAACAAAGCGTACTCAGCATGGCGAGTGCCTCTTCTGAGGATTTACAATGTGTGTTCATAAGGGCCAGAAACTGCTCAACAACATCCGGGTTAATGCTGGTACTGTGTATTTCATCCTTCATGATGTGTCCTTGTTTTTTATTATTTTGCATTTCAGAAAATAACACGATGCATGTAACCCAGAAAACCGATATGTGCACGCGTAGTCACTTTCTGGCAGATTCCGGTCTCTGAAACAAAATACGAGGTGGCATGAAGCGGATTGTGGCGGACAGGGAAAGTGATTTGATTCCGGGGAAGGCGCTGTGCAGCAG
>NZ_JBLTJC010001048.1:0-394 GCF_048158785.1 Streptomyces colwelliae
GGCAAGTAGCGCGCGGCGCAGGAAGGTGGATGCGTCAATCATCGTGGGGTCTCCATGGTTGGCTGGCCTCGTGTGAACTCAACTCGTCTTGTGTGACCGACGATGCGCTGGGCAGAGACCCAGTTCGATTACCTCTGGGGTAATGGATGGAGCAAAATCCGCATGCTAGGTTTTCGATCATGACCGCCCATGCATCCACTGAAACCGCCGGGCACAGCCAGCCCGTTCATATCGGCGATCATTTGCGCGAATGGCGGCAGCGCCGCCGCATGAGTCAGCTGGATCTCGCCGGCGAGGCCGAGATCTCCGCGCGGCATCTCAGCTTCGTCGAGACCGGCCGCGCCGCACCCTCGCGCGACATGGTGCTCAGGCTCGCCGAGCGTCTCGACGTGCC
>NZ_JBLTJC010001049.1:0-394 GCF_048158785.1 Streptomyces colwelliae
TTGTTGTTGTCTTGATAAGAGAGCAATTCCGCTTTGCTGGCGTCCAGACGCTGGCGTGCCTTTTCCATCTCCGTTTCTGCAAAGGCAAGCTGGTCACGCGCGATGCGATGTGACATCTCATTGATAAAGCGCTCTGACTCTTTCAGCACGGTTTGGTTAAACTTAAGCGCAAATTCCGGGCTAAAGCCCTGCGTCTGAATATTCAGTAATCCGGTTTTATCGTCATACGAGACGTTGATACGGTCCTTGTAGTACTTCAGGAAGCCTTCTGCGGTTTCATCCTTGCTAAGATGATTAAGAAAATCGAGCCCGCTGTGGCTAAACGCTTCACGAAAATTTAGTTGCTTATCCAGCGCCGCCAGCATATCCGGCGAGTTGATGTACTCTTTCAGAT
>NZ_JBLTJC010001050.1:0-394 GCF_048158785.1 Streptomyces colwelliae
CCTAACCTGTAGGCGCAAATACAGTAACGAATCTCTTTGCCTTTTTTGTTTTTCTACTGTCTACAAACCCAAATAAAAATATATATGTGAGAGAAAACCAATGAACACAGAAAATTCACAGGCATTAATTCTTAAGTCTGTAAAAGAACTGGCAGCTATTAGCGATGACTCAATAATCAATGTCAGTGCCTTATGCAGAATGCTTTCAATTGATGCAAATAATGTGCGGCAGCGTGTGTTTCAGACTGGGTGCAGCACTTTTGAAGCAATTACATACTACTGTTCTAAAAAACAATAACAAACAACAATCATAATACAGGGAAACAATTAGCATGTTAGAAATTAGCGCCTCACGAATTAGTAATGTTGTGACATTTACCACTGATTTCAAGAG
>NZ_JBLTJC010001051.1:0-393 GCF_048158785.1 Streptomyces colwelliae
TGCTGCGACTCCCCGAAGGCTGCCGCCCTTGTCACTGAGATGGTCAAGAGCACAAAGCGTTCAGGACTCTGGTTCGCGCGGCGGGCTTCAGTCTTGAGGACGGCGAGGGCGGAGAAGACGTACCAGGACGACATCTCGCCGAGGTCGTCGTTGCCGCCGCCGGCCTCGGCGGCACC
This sequence comes from Streptomyces colwelliae, assembly GCF_048158785.1. Classification (NCBI taxonomy): domain Bacteria; kingdom Bacillati; phylum Actinomycetota; class Actinomycetes; order Kitasatosporales; family Streptomycetaceae; genus Streptomyces; species Streptomyces colwelliae. The sequence continues at coordinate 177 of NZ_JBLTJC010001051.1, forward strand.
ACCTGCTGACGGAAGCACACTCGCCTCCGGACGGACCGGCGCCGGCGCCCTCACCGCCAACAACGCGATGACCATCGGAGCCCTGCGCAGGCCGCAGGAATGACATTCGACGAATGGGCCGAGCGCCTGGACCGGGTAGCGCGCCCTTGCTTATTAATGACAGCATGTTGCAAACTAGTGGGGCGTCGACCCGACGCGCACGAGGTTGCCTACTACC
>NZ_JBLTJC010001052.1:0-393 GCF_048158785.1 Streptomyces colwelliae
GGGAACCACTGTGTGAACACGTCCCGCCACAGTTCCTGGAGCGCGATCGCCGGATTCCGGTCCGCGCGCGCGCTGATGGATGCGGGGCGGACTTCTTCGCCGATCCCGATGTGGTGAAGGCCCTCTCGCCGACGCCGTCCGAAGCGGGCGCTGTCGATGTGACCTCCGAGGAGCAGATCGCCGCGGCCCCGCTCGAACTTCCCGATCAGCCGCGCGCCCATGGTCGGCTGCGCCGTGTATCTCACCCTGATGGCACTGCTCGCGGCCGGTCTCACGGCGGTGCTGCGCAGCGGGGGCGAACTCCAGGGCCTCGGCGGCGAGTTCGGGACGGCGTTCGCGCAGGCCGAGAGCGGCGCCGGCGGTGACGACCACGGCGGTCAGATGGTGGGCGCT
>NZ_JBLTJC010001053.1:0-393 GCF_048158785.1 Streptomyces colwelliae
TTCGACGCCCGTCCGGCCCGCAACGAACCCCGCGCCGGAGCGGGACTTGGCGTGAGACGCCGGTGTACGCGGCCGGCACTGATGAGCACGACGACCGCCGTGGCGAAGTGGATCCCGTATGCTGCCGCTGGAGAACTGAGCCAGTCGGAAGATCACGAACTCGGCCGGCTTGACCGGTGCGATGCCGATCTCGCACACGACCTGCCAGGAGTCCTGGTTCAGGCAGTACCCGTGACTGAAGACGACAGTCGAGACGTCGGGAGAACATCGTGCGGGAGCGTTCCAGTTCGCGCACCGCGAGGCGGCCGCTTCTCGGCGACGATCCGGCCCCTCGCCGCCGGTAAACGCTTCGACGTCCTGATCCGTGCCCTGGCCCAACTCCCCTCCGACTAC
>NZ_JBLTJC010001054.1:0-392 GCF_048158785.1 Streptomyces colwelliae
CGCTACGACCTGACGCGCGCCAACGCACGCCCCTGGCTGTACGGCATCGCGGGCAACCTCATCGGCAAGCAGCGCCGTACCGAGGCCAGTCCGCTCTGTTGCAGGGTGATCAGTACTCCGCTGCCGAGCCAAGGTCATCGATCCGTTCAACTTCTCGATGCCCTCGAAGATCTGGGACCAGATCTACTGGGCGCGGCCGGCGCCACCGTCTACGTCACGGGACGCAGCACCCGCGCCAAGCGCTCCGAATACGACCGGCCGGAGACCATCGAGGACACCGCCGACCTCGTCACCGCGGCCGGCGGGCCTCCCGGCCGACCCCGACGCCGACTGCCACGTCCGGCTTGCCGCCACCGCCGCCGCCGAGGGTCTTGGCGGCCGCACGGACGAGG
>NZ_JBLTJC010001055.1:0-391 GCF_048158785.1 Streptomyces colwelliae
GGTCGTAGCCTTCGGCTGGAGATCGAGGGGCATGGTGGCGGTGAGTGGCTGATCGCCCTCGACTCACCCGGGGCGGTGGGGTCCGCCGAGCGTGAGGTTGCCCATATCGCCCTGGACGGCGTCGAGTTCTGCCACCTGGCCGCGGGGCATGTGTCTCCGGAGGAGGCTGCTGCGGGGCAGCTCGGTGACCGGGAGGCGATCAGGGATGTGCTGTTCGCCACGGCGTCGTTGAGCCGGATGTAGGGGTGGGTTGCGGGTTCGTCGGCGAGTGCGGGTGAGTGGGGGCTGGTCGCGCAGTTCCTCGCGCCCCTGAAAACTGGGCGCGGCTTTCGACTGCGGGTGGGTGGGGGCTGAGCGCGCAGTTCCCCGCGCCCCTTAAACGAACCGCCCG
>NZ_JBLTJC010001056.1:0-391 GCF_048158785.1 Streptomyces colwelliae
CTGCATTCACTGTTCGTAAAATTTCCAACGGCGAAGGCGTTGAGCGTGTCTTCCAGACTCACTCTCCGGTAGTTGACAGCATTTCTGTCAAACGTCGTGGTGCTGTTCGTAAAGCTAAACTGTACTACCTGCGTGAGCGTACTGGTAAGGCTGCTCGTATCAAAGAGCGTCTTAACTAAGATTTCGCTTAAGCGACATCCTGTTAAGAAGGGCTGGCCAATTGGCTGGCCCTTTTTTTGTCTGTTTGCTCGTGTTTTAAGGGGTTGTAATCACCACTGCGACGCGGCGGTTCTCGGCGCGGCCCTGGGCGGTCTTGTTACTGGCTATGGGATATTTTTTTCCTAAACCCTGAGTGGTGAGATTGCTGCGCGGAATTTGTCCACCCATAGCC
>NZ_JBLTJC010001057.1:0-389 GCF_048158785.1 Streptomyces colwelliae
GCCGAGTCCCGCTCGACCAGGTCCGCCTTCCCGTCCCCGGTGATGTCCCCGACCCCGACGACCGCGTTGTACGACCCGCCCCACGCCGTGAACAGCTTCGCCCGCGCCCCGGCACCGTCGTGGCCACCATGCGTCGACGGCGAGAGAAGCGTGGCCGAGGTGTACGTACCGCGCAGGGTGGCCGGTACGACCGTCTCCTGCGCGACCCCCACCGCGAACGCGAGTGCCGGCAGCAGCGGACCGAGCCCGGCCGCGAGCACGGCCGAGACGGCGATGCCTGCGATGCCTGCGATGCCGGTGAAGCCGGTGAAGCCGGTGAAGCCGGTGAAGCCGGTGAAGACACGACGAGCCAAGGAGTCCTCCCCCGGAGAAGAGAGGGATGCGTGGCG
>NZ_JBLTJC010001058.1:0-389 GCF_048158785.1 Streptomyces colwelliae
GGCGATTGCGCCTGCCACGGCTCGCCCATGAACAGCAGCGGGATCATCGGCGTCAGCAGGGTCAGCGCCAGCGCCGCGCGCAGCGGCGCAGGATCGGTCAGCATCGACAGGCGCTCGCCGAAAGCGCGGTTGCCCACCTGGTCATGGTTCTGCGCGAATACCACAAAACGCGCGGGCGACAGGTCGGCGCTGGGTTCGCCGCGGGGATTGCCGCGCAGGTCCGGTTCACCCTGCCAGGCGAATCCTTCGGCCAGGCAGCGCGCCAGCAGTGCTTCGGCGCGACCGGCATAGGCCGCGTAATAGCCTTCCTGCTCGCCGGTCAGCATCACGTGCAGCGCATTGTGGAAGTCATCGTTCCACTGCCCCTGGTAGGCGCCGCGCAGCCACCG
>NZ_JBLTJC010001059.1:0-389 GCF_048158785.1 Streptomyces colwelliae
GCTCCAACTATGTGCAGATCGGCGTCGTCGCCGACCGCATCAAGAACCGGGCGATCGTGATTTCCACGCTCGACAATCTGGTGAAGGGTTCGGCCGGACAGGCGATCCAGAATATGAACTTGATGTTCGGGCTGCCCGAGACGACGGGGCTGGAGCAGATCGCGCTGTTTCCATGACACGAGGTGCCGCGGTGGACGAAGCGACCTTGCAATTCTACCGGAGCAACGCCCAGTCCTATGCGGCTTGGGCGAAGGCGCCATCGACAAGGCTGCGCGGCTTTCTGAAGTTGCTTCCGCCGGGCGGTTCAGTCCTCGAGCTCGGCTGCGGCGCCGGCAATCATTCGGCGGTGATGCTGGCCGAAGGATTTTCTGTGCGTGCGACCGATGGCT
>NZ_JBLTJC010001060.1:0-388 GCF_048158785.1 Streptomyces colwelliae
GTCCACGGCGGGGCGGCTGGTCGGTCGGCTGGGGCGCCGGGGGGCCTTGTACCTGGCGGGCGGTACGACGGCGGCGGGGCTCGTGGTCTCCCTCGCCGACTCGCTTCCCCTGGTGCTGCTCGGTCTGGTCCTGATCACGGCGGGCTTCTTCGCGGGGCACGCGGTCGCGTCCTCGGCGGTCAGCAAGACGGCGACGACGGGGCGTGCGCAGGCATCGGCTCTCTACCAGTCCGCCTACTACATCGGGTCCAGCACCGGCAGTACGGTCGGCGCGATGGCGTTCCACGCGGGGGGCTGGGCGGGGACGGTGGGTGTGGGTGTGCTGGCGGTCCTTGGTGTCGTGACAATCACTGTGCTCGGGTCACGGGCGGCGCGAATGGAACGGGCA
>NZ_JBLTJC010001061.1:0-388 GCF_048158785.1 Streptomyces colwelliae
GATCGGCATCTCGACAAGCGGGAACTCGCAAAACCTGATCGCCGCATTCGTCAAGGCCAAGGAACTCGGCGTTGCCACGATCGGGCTCACCGGCGGCGACGGCGGCAAGATGAAGTCATCCGGCGCGGTCGATCATTGTCTTGTCGTCCCGTCCACATCCATCCATCGCATTCAGGAATGTCACGTCGCCGCCTATCACATCCTGTGGGATCTGGTGCACACCCTGCTTGCGGACGAACGCGGCTCGGCGGCTAACAGGGAGGCCATGCAATGAAATTCGCCGACGAATTCCGTGACCGCGACAAGGCCAGGACGCTGGTCCGCGAAATCGAAACGCTGGCCGACCAGATCGAGACGACAAAGACGCGGCCGCTCCAACTCATGGAGG
>NZ_JBLTJC010001062.1:0-388 GCF_048158785.1 Streptomyces colwelliae
GTCGGGGGTGAGCTCCACGGTGGCGTTGGCCTCGCCCGCGGCGATCGCCTTGAAGATGTCGGGGACCGCGTCGATCGAGACCGTCAGGATCTCCTTGCCGGGCTTCAAGCCGGCCTCCTTCATCGCCTGGATGGCGCCGACCATCATGTCGTCGTTGTGGGCGTAGACCGCGCAGATCGAGCGGCCGCCCTCGGCCTTGATGAAGCTCTCCATCACCTCCTTGCCCTTGGCCCGGGTGAAGTCGCCGGTCTGGCTGCGCACGAGCTTCAGGTTGGCGTGGGGCGCGAGGGCGGCGTCAAAGCCCTTCTTGCGGTTGGTGGCGACGCTGGCGCCGACCGTGCCCTGGAGTTCGACCACGTTGCAGGGCTTCTCGCCGACCGTCTTGGCC
>NZ_JBLTJC010001063.1:0-387 GCF_048158785.1 Streptomyces colwelliae
GGCCGTGACTCATCACGGAGCTGATGACGAGGGGGCGGTCAGAGCCCGCGAGGGTCTCGGTGAGGGCCTTCACCGCGCTCAGGTCGATCGCGACGCAGGCGGCGTAGTTCGAGAAGTCGTGGATGAAACCGGTGTGGATCACGCCGTCGGACGCTGACGCGCCCGCGCGGAGGGTGTCGAGGTCCTCCAGTGAACCCCGGTGCACCTCCGCCCCGGTCGCCGCGAGCCGGGCCGCCGACGCGTCGGAGCGGACCAGGCCAAGGACCTGGTGTCCCGAGTCGAGCAGTTCGCGAACGACCGCGCCGCCCACGAAACCGGTCGCTCCGGTGACGAAAACACGCATGACGAAATCACTCCAGGTGGGTCGGGAAGTGGTGTGTTCCCAGC
>NZ_JBLTJC010001064.1:0-387 GCF_048158785.1 Streptomyces colwelliae
CCCTTCCGTACCGGTCTGTTGGCGCACGAGCGCGAGAATGACGAGCCACCGGCGACGGCCGGAATGATCGACACCCCGGCGCTTCCGGAAGGGTCAGTGAGCGTCTGAACCGCTCCGGCCGCGCGCGATGTTCGCCGGCAAGGTCTCCGTCTTCAACCGCCGCTTGCAACTCGCTCACCCGGCATACGAGTTGCTGAAGGGCGACGCCGGTCGGCCGGGAGACCTACGTCGCCCCCGCACCAGCCGCGCGTCCGCGTCCGCCGCCGGAGCCGTCTCCAGATCCCGTGCGTCACCGGGCCCGCACCATCTGCGCGTAGCTGAACGCGGTGAACGCCATCGCCCGGTTCGCCGCCGAACTGCACGACGTCGTGACCCACAATGTGAGCG
>NZ_JBLTJC010001065.1:0-387 GCF_048158785.1 Streptomyces colwelliae
GTGAGCCATCCGCTGCCGCCGGGCAACTGGCAGCAGGTGGTGGTACCGGGCCCGGATGCGGGCACGGTGCAGGGCAATGAACTCCAGCTGCCGCCACGCGCGGTGTATTGCGCCCGACGCAGCTGACCGTTTTCTCCGGTGGCGGTACTTGCGGGGACGGGGCCGAAGCGCCCCGTCCCTTTTTTGTGGCTGGGCCTTGCCGACCAGCGGCCGGCATCCGCGCAAAGGAAAACCCGCTGCCTGCGCAGCGGGTTTCCGGTCCTGCTCCCTGTTTTCTGTTGCCGGCCAGCGGCCGGCACTACCGGGTCCGGGCTGCCGGGCAGGGCCCGGCGCTGCCTCAGAACTTGTAGTTCACGCCCAGCATGTAGGTGCGGCCCCATTCGATGT
>NZ_JBLTJC010001066.1:0-386 GCF_048158785.1 Streptomyces colwelliae
GCCAACGTGCGTGGCACACGCTTTGCTGACTGTCAAAAATAATGACTTCGGGAGGGTTACATGAAGAGTTGGTCGGCAATCGTTGGCGCTCTGATTCTAAACTCGCTTTCTATGGCTGTGTTGGCTGATACGTACCCGTCAAAGCCGATACGGTTGATTATCCCATTTGCTGCGGGTGGCCCGACAGACGCGCTTGGGCGGACGTTCGCTAAGGAACTCGGCGAAGTACTTGGACAAACAGTCGTCGTCGAGAACAGAACTGGCGCGGGCGGAAACATTGGAACGGACGTCGTCGCCAAGTCCCCTCCAGACGGCTACACGATCGGCCTCGGCACGAATGGACCGCTCGCAGGCAATGTCACGCTCTTCAAGTCGCTGCCTTATGA
>NZ_JBLTJC010001067.1:0-386 GCF_048158785.1 Streptomyces colwelliae
GTCATATTCGCTCAAAATGACAGTCTGGCCACGCAAGTCAGTCCAATAAACGATCTCTCGTGTTGCTAGAGCATGGTCAGCGGGCAAAACAACCAAGACACGTTCATTCCAAAGAGGTCTTGTATTGCTGTTTGGCGCCGGCATACTTCCCGTCAAGATAAGAACATCGATCAAACCATTGCGAAACGTGGTTGCCAAATGCGTGCGTCGTCGTTCGACCGCTGAGAGTTCAACCTCAGGAAATTGTCGACGAAAATCCAGCAGCGAAGCTCTAAGATTGCCGGCTGTAAGCGATGTACAGAACCCGAGAGTGAGCCGGCCCGCTTCGCCTTGGCCGGCAGCATGTGTAATGGTTGCAAGCGCATCTAGCTGGTCAAGTATTGAGC
>NZ_JBLTJC010001068.1:0-386 GCF_048158785.1 Streptomyces colwelliae
TCTGTAAGATTAGCTAAGCAGGACCAAGGATATAAGAATCATTATTTATCAGATGAAATGTTAGCCGGAAAGAAAGAACTTTACGACTTCACCCCTGAAAGCATTTACAGGGCCATGACTATATTTGATAGATTACAAAATAAAAGTGATATACAGACGCTAAAAACAGAATGTTATTGCCTTCTAGCGGAATGCCATATGTCTTTGGCACTTCATGGAAAAAGTGAACTTGAACTTGCTGCTCAAAAAGCATTAGAGCTTTTAGATTATGTATCAGACATAACCACTGTCGATGGAAAAATTTTAGCTATTATGGGACTGATAACTGGTCTGTCTGGACAAGCAAAAGTATCTCATATCTTATTTGAACAGGCTAAGATACACTC
>NZ_JBLTJC010001069.1:0-385 GCF_048158785.1 Streptomyces colwelliae
GGCATCTGCACCGGCTCGCCGAGCGGCACAAGGTGGGCGCGTTCGTGCGCTGCTGAGCTATGCCGCGCAGACCGGTGCCGATGGCCTGCGGGCTGCCGTGGCGGTGTCGGTCACTTGCTGTCCTTCGCGTTCGGTATTTCGGACGAGGTTCGCGGCTTGGTGAACAGGCCGTCGTACTCGAAGTCGCTCATCCCGTGCGGGTGTTCGTCGCGGGCACGCCGCGGACACCCACCGCCTCGTTCGGCGCGGCGCGGCCGCGCGCGGCGGCGCTTCAAGCCCGCTGGCTGCCTGCGCTCTGGGTGCGTTGGCGTTCGTTGTCGGCGAGTTCGTGGCATACGGCGACGGCTGTCATCGGGAATCACCGCCCAGCTGTGCGGTGACGCGG
>NZ_JBLTJC010001070.1:0-385 GCF_048158785.1 Streptomyces colwelliae
ATCGGCGTCAGGTCGCCGTCGTAATCGACGTCCTCGCCCGGCACCGGCAGGTCGAGCACGTCGCGATTGATGAAGACGCCGGATTCGCCTGTTTCGGCCAGCACGATGAACTCGTGGCTGAGATCGCCGCCGATCGGGCCGGTCTCGGCGCGCATCGGGATCGCCTTCAGCCCCATCCGCGCGAAGGTGCGCAAATAGGCGACGAACATCTTGTTGTAGGCGACGCGCGCCGCGGCCTCGTTGAGGTCGAACGAATAGGCGTCCTTCATCAGGAACTCGCGGCCGCGCATCACGCCGAAACGCGGACGCTGCTCGTCGCGGAATTTCCATTGGATATGATAGAGATTGAACGGCAGGCTCTTGTAGGACTTCACATAGGCGCGGA
>NZ_JBLTJC010001071.1:0-385 GCF_048158785.1 Streptomyces colwelliae
ACCGTAGGTGTCGCCACCGAATTCTGGCAGAACGTCGGTCCAGGAAGTTACGTCGTAAACAACGCCGTAGTTACGACCGTAGTCGAAAGAACCGATGTCCTGGAATTTCAGACCAGCAAATGCCACACGGGTCCAGGAGTTGTTTTCGCTTTCCGGAGCGTTGCCCTGGATCTGATATTCCCACTGGCCGTAACCGGTCAGCTGGTCAGTAACCTGAGTTTCACCTTTGAAGCCAAGACGCATGTAGGTCTGGTCGCCATCTACAGACTTGTCGTCAGAGAAATAGTGCAGGCCGTCTACTTTACCGTACAGATCTAATTTGTTGCCGTCTTTATTGTAAACTTCAGCAGCGTTTGCTGCGCCTGCTACCAGCAGAGCTGGGACC
>NZ_JBLTJC010001072.1:0-384 GCF_048158785.1 Streptomyces colwelliae
GGAGGCGGAGGTTGCTGCCCGCCGTCCGAGTCGTCCTCCGGCCAGTCCCGCGAACGTGACCCGGGCCGACGCCGGGGCGGCCGGGACGGCGGCTCGTAGGACTGGGCCATGGTCGGGGCGCCGTACATGTCGGCGGGCGGCGGAGGGGTGCCGGGCGACTGCGGGTCGGCGTAGGGGCGAGTGCCGTCCTCCGGTTGCCGTAGCTCATCGGGCAGTTGGAGATACGGGTTGGTCGCGGGGTTCGGCGCACGGTAGGGCGAGCTCGGCACGTAGGGCCCCGTGCCGCCCCCGGCGGTCTCCGGATGCCCTGCGTGTCCCGCGCCCTCCGCAGGCTGCGTATGTTCCGGATGACCCGGCCGGCCCGGCTGCCCCGGAGTCCAGGAA
>NZ_JBLTJC010001073.1:0-384 GCF_048158785.1 Streptomyces colwelliae
CTTTCCAGGTGGCGCTTGTTGCCGCACAGGTACAGATGCCCACCGCGGGCCAGCACATCGCGCACTTCATCGCCGCGCTGCTGCAGCACATGCTGCACATAGATCTTTTCGGCGCCATCGCGCGAGAACGCGGTATGCAGGCCGGCCAGCACGCCACGCGTACGCCAGTCCAGCAGCTGGTCACGGTACAGGTAGTCGTGCTGGCGGTGCTTCTCGCCAAACACCAGGTGCACTTCGCGTTCGCAGGCCTTGGCCTGCAGTTCCTGCAGCAGGCCCATCAAGGGTGCGATGCCAGTACCGGTACCGACCAGCAGCAGCGGTGCCTCGCCGGTATCGGGCAGGTGGAAGCCGGGGTTGGAGCGGCAGTACACACGGGCATGGTCG
>NZ_JBLTJC010001074.1:0-384 GCF_048158785.1 Streptomyces colwelliae
GTTTTCATTACGGGCCAGTTGCAGACGTACACGGGTGATTTCTACCGGAATGGTGTCATTGCCGGCCAGCTCCGCTGCGCGTTCCAGATGTTGGTTGGCGCGTGCTTCATCACCACGTTGTTGCGCGGCTTCGGCTGCCAGTAGATAGTTCACCACCGGTTGTTCAGCGTGATCGGCATTTTTCGCCATCAGCTTTTCAACTTGCTGATAATCGCCTTCCGCCAGTTTCAGCAGCGCCTGTTCGGTCTGCTTACGTGCACGGCGACGCTTACGTCCGACAAACCACCCACGGGTGTGCGCGCCAGTGCGGCAGATCCGCCGCAGTAGCCACTCAATGGCAAACAGCACTACCATCGCCAGAATCAATATGATCGCCAGGCCCGT
>NZ_JBLTJC010001075.1:0-384 GCF_048158785.1 Streptomyces colwelliae
GAGCGCCACCGACGGTCTGGGCACCGACACCATCGGCGCGCAGGTCGTGACGGTGTCGACCGGCGACGGTCCTCGGCGACCCACGCGAGGATCTCCTCGTCGCTCTCCACGGACGGCCCAGCCGCGTGCGCGTGCCGAGGCGCATCGGCACGGGCTTCGCGCGGCCGCTCTCGCGACTCCACCTGACTCCGCCGTCACCGGCCGCAGGTGGCTACGGCACGGTCGTCGGCACACTTGAGGCAGATGACCGTCTCGCCCTCGTCCGACCCCGGCGGAACTCGCGCGGGGGCGTCGATGGCCTGCTGAACACCGGCCGCGAAGCGTTCGGACAGCTTGGCCATGTGGGCGAACGCCTCGTCGGTCAGGACGTGTTCGAGCGTGGCG
>NZ_JBLTJC010001076.1:0-384 GCF_048158785.1 Streptomyces colwelliae
GCGCCAGCATCCCAAGACCAAGCAACGCCCCAAGCAGAGCCGCCATCGGGAAGAAGATTTGCACATCTTTCGGCACGCTCAGCAAGGTATACATTCCTGCGCCTAACGCGTCGTAACTCCCCTGCCCGGCTTTTTTCAGCTGATCGACAAACTTGATAATGCCCGACAGCGACACCAGCATGAACAGTGTCATCATGATAGTGGTGAAAATAGTTTTACCGATATAGCGGTCAAGTACGCCAAAAGGTTGCATCACACCGCTCCTTTACGCGAAAAACTGGCGCGCAGGCGGCGGATCGGCACGGCGTCCCAAAGGTTGAGAACAATCGCCAAAGCCAGATAAATCAGGTTAACGGTCCACATCCACAGCGTCGGGTCCAGCTT
>NZ_JBLTJC010001077.1:0-384 GCF_048158785.1 Streptomyces colwelliae
GGGCATGGTCGGTGGCGATGTCGCAGGCGTGCAGCGCGATCATCACGTCCAGCGGCTGCACGGCCTGGGTGCGCACATCGCCCTGGTCGAAGCGGATGCCGCTCAAGTGCTCACCCTCGATGACGGCATTGCACAACCTGACCATGTCGTCGCGCAGCTCGATGCCGGTGACGCGCGGCGCCAGGCCCTGGGCCTGCAGCCAGTCGTGTACCGCAAAGGTCAGATAGCCCTTGCCCGAGCCGAAGTCGGCCACGCGCACCGGGCCGGTCAAGCCGGCCTCGTCGACCGCGGCCGACAGGATCTCGACGAAGCGGTTGATCTGCTTCCATTTGCGCGCCATCGCCGGCACCAGCGCCGGTTCGCCCTTGACGAGATGCGTGAGGC
>NZ_JBLTJC010001078.1:0-383 GCF_048158785.1 Streptomyces colwelliae
GTGGCGGCCCTGCCGCGCTGGCTCGTCGAGGAATATGCGCAACGAATGGATGTCGTGCCCGTGCAGCTGGGCAAGAAGGGCGTCGCCAAGCAGATCCACCTCGGCGCCCGCGACAGCGAACTGCACATCGATTATCTGAAGGCCTTCATCGAGTTGGCACGCAAGGGCGTTGCCACCGAAAGCAATCCATGACCGACACCGCCAACTTCAAGCGCGAACCACTGCCCTTGCCGACCTACATGCAGGAAGGCCCGCGCAAGGTGCTGCTGCATTCCTGCTGCGCGCCCTGCTCGGGCGAGGTCATGGAGGCCATGCTGGCCACGGGCATCGACTACACGATCTTCTTCTACAACCCCAACATCCATCCGCTGAAGGAGTACGAG
>NZ_JBLTJC010001079.1:0-383 GCF_048158785.1 Streptomyces colwelliae
GAGCAGGGCTATAAAGGCAACGGCTTCAATCCGGCGGAAGGGCTGATTAACGAATTGGCTGGTGCCTGGAAACACAGTCGTGCACGTCCGTTTGTCCATATCATGCAGGACAAAGATATCGAGGAAAACTATCACGCGCAGTTTATGGAGCAGGCGCTGCACCAGGCGGGCTTTGAAACGCGTATCTTGCGTGGATTGGATGAACTGGGCTGGGATGCTGCCGGGCAACTGATTGATGGGGAAGGGCGACTGGTTAACTGCGTGTGGAAAACCTGGGCGTGGGAAACCGCGTTTGATCAGATTCGTGAAGTTAGCGACCGTGAGTTTGCTGCGGTGCCAATCCGTACCGGTCATCCGCAAAACGAAGTGCGTCTTATCGACGT
>NZ_JBLTJC010001080.1:0-383 GCF_048158785.1 Streptomyces colwelliae
GGTCGAGGAATAGCCGTGCGTGAGCAGCAATGGCGCACCGTTGCCGTGGACTTCGTAATGGATGCTGACACCGTCCCGATCGATCCGAGGCATTGTTTCCGCCCTTTCTTTTTCTCTCGCCGCGAACTTGCTTCTTCACCCTTCCCTTCAGGGGAGGGTGAGTTTCGCCTTCGGCAACACTCTAACCTGCCGAGTTACATCGAGGAAACCGCCCCGGACGGCGTGTATGCGCGGAACACGCGCTGGTTGCGTCCAGTCGCTGCGCACTCGTCGCCATCGCAACGCACAACGAGCAGACCTCAGCTTTGTTTCGATCGATTCCAAATTGCATTTGCCTCTGGCTGCGAACGCGATCATTCTTGTCAGCAAGGTGGGCGCCGGCC
>NZ_JBLTJC010001081.1:0-383 GCF_048158785.1 Streptomyces colwelliae
GCACCCAACTGCGAGGTGCTGGAGACCAGGTGGTCAGCCGCCTGGGAGCGAAGATCACCTCGCTGATGTCCGACGAGCCCGCCGACGTCATCGAACTCCTGAAGTACTTCCTGCTGCACGAGCCCGTGCCGAGGACTTCGGCCAGGCGCTCGCGCAGCAGGAACAGGGCGAGGTCGTTGGCGTCCTGCCCGCGGTCGTCGGCATGTGCGACCGCATCTACACGATGGCGGCGGGCCGGCTGACCGGTGGCCAGCGCGTGCAGCACTGCGTTGGTGGTGAGCTCGTTGACCACCGCCGTCATGTCGTCGGCGAGCATGCCTGATCGCCCGCGCCGCGCGCGAGCGGCGCTGAACGGTTCCTGAAGCTCCTTGGCCGTCAACAGG
>NZ_JBLTJC010001082.1:0-383 GCF_048158785.1 Streptomyces colwelliae
TCATAAGGCACTTCTTGAACACCGATAATAGATTTGCCTGTTTCATCATATTGTTCCATTAATTGTTGAATGGCCGGTTTGTCTGATTGGACAATGTCATCTCCGAGTAACACGGCAAAAGGTTCGTTACCAAAAAATTGACGTGCAGTCCAAATGGCGTGACCAAGCCCTTTTTGTTCTTTTTGTCGCACATAAAAAATATTCGCAAGTGAAGCGGAATGTTGCACTTTCTCTAATAGGTCGAATTTTCCTTTTTCTTTTAGGGTTGATTCTAGTTCTTTTTGATTATCGAAGTGATCTTCAATCGCACGTTTATGTTTTCCCGTCACAATAATAATATCTTCAATACCTGCACGTGATGCTTCTTCAACTATGTATTGAAT
>NZ_JBLTJC010001083.1:0-383 GCF_048158785.1 Streptomyces colwelliae
AACCGAGAGTTCGGCGGCCTTGACCAGGCCCTTGGGATAGCGCTTGTGCCGGTCGAGATGCGCGACCAGGTCCTTTTCCCAGCCCTGGCGAATGCGGACCGAGCGATCGCTCTTCTTTTCGGCGTCCGAGGTCGGCATCGCCGTCGCTTCGGCAGCGGGCGAAGCCACAGAGGCGGTCGTGGGAACAACCGATTCCTTTGTCTCCTCCTCGACCGGCTTCTTGGTCTCGTTCATCGTCACGGCCCGGTCGGCGTCCGCGACCTCCATCGGGACGTCCTTGGGAAGGCTGCTCTCCTTGAGCTCGGCCTTCTGCTCGGTCAGTTCGGGCGAGGCCACCGACTCGTTCGAGTCGGGTCCCGGCGGCAATTCGCTGGGTTCGCCAT
>NZ_JBLTJC010001084.1:0-382 GCF_048158785.1 Streptomyces colwelliae
CTCCCACGACCCCGCGCCCGATGTCGCCGACGACCCCCGGGCACAGGCCGCGGTCCCGGCGATCACCGCCGCCGAGAACGCGATCCAGCGGGCCACCGCCGGGCTCGCCACCGCCCGGCCGGCGCTGGCACGCGCGGAGCACATCGTCGACGTCGGCCCGGCCCGCATCAGCCAGGAGGAAGAAAACCTCGAAGCGGCCGAGGAGGAGGCGGAGGAAGACGCGAAGGCCGTGGTCGTCGCGGCCGGCAAGCTCCAGGGCGCCCAGCGGAACGAGAGCATCGCTGGCAAAGAAGTTGGGCCGCCACGATCACCGGGTCTCCGAGTCCTACATCGCCGAGTACCGCGAGGACAAGGAGCGTTGGGAGCAACGCGTCGACGCCTG
>NZ_JBLTJC010001085.1:0-382 GCF_048158785.1 Streptomyces colwelliae
GCCGCTAGCCTGCACTCCTTCCCTTCCACAGGAGCGCCCATGCCTGCTTCCCGCATCCGCCTGCATGTTGAAGATACCGGTGGCGACGGCCGCCCGGTGATCCTGATCCACGGCTGGCCGTTGTCCGCCGATGCCTGGAAGACCCAGGTGGCGATCCTGCGCGATGCCCAGTATCGGGTCATCAGTTACGACCGGCGCGGCTTTGGCCGCTCCGACAAACCGGCCGAGGGCTATGACTACGACACCCTGGCGGCGGATCTGGCGGGGTTGATCGAGGAACGTGACCTGCGCGATGTCACCCTGGTCGGTTTCTCGATGGGCGGTGGCGAGGTGGCGCGCTACGTGGCCAACCACGGCCAGGATCGCCTGCACAGTGTGGTGT
>NZ_JBLTJC010001086.1:0-381 GCF_048158785.1 Streptomyces colwelliae
CAGGAATTCCGGGTTGGACACCACGTCGAAGGCGATGTCGGCGCCACGTGCCGCCAGCTCTGCGGCAATGGCGGCACGGACCTTGTCGGCGGTGCCCACCGGCACCGTCGACTTGTTGACCACCACGGTCGGCACGCTCATGTGCTGGCCGATGGTGCGGGCCACGGCCAGCACGTACTGCAGATCAGCGCTGCCATCCTCGTCCGGCGGCGTGCCGACGGCGATGAACACGACCTGGCCGTGGCCGATCGCGGCTGCGGCATCGGTGGTGAACGTCAGCCGCGACACGGCGTGATTGGCCTTCACCATCGGTTCCAGGCCCGGCTCATAGATCGGGATGATGCCCTGGTTGAGGCCATCGACCTTGGCCTGGTCGATATC
>NZ_JBLTJC010001087.1:0-381 GCF_048158785.1 Streptomyces colwelliae
TACGCGGTTCTTGTCGATGCCGACCAGCGCCACCGCGCCCGGATCCTCGCGGGTCGCCTCCAGCGCGCGGCCGAAGTCGGTGCGGTGGATGAAGAAATAGAGGCCGGCAAAGGCCGCAATCGAGACCGCTGCGCCGATCAGTTGCGGTTCCGGCAGGAAGATGCCGGCGACCGAGACGGTTTTGCCACCGGCGAAGGACTGCGGGATGCTGCGATAGTCCGGCGTGAAGAAGAACTGCGCGAGGCCGCGCATCAGGATGGCAAGGCCGAAGGTGGTGAAGATCTGCACCATGCCGGCATTGGCCTTGGCCCGCATCGCGAAGCGTACGACGAGGAGATAGACGACCGCTCCGAACACGAACATGGCCGCGGCGACCAATGG
>NZ_JBLTJC010001088.1:0-381 GCF_048158785.1 Streptomyces colwelliae
GTCATAGTAGTTGTCGTCACCGTAATAATAGGGGTCGTTATAATAACCCCCGCCGCCGTAGTAGGCATACGAGCCGAGGCCGCCGATCGCGGCACCCGCCGCCACGCCCGGCCAGAAGCCGCCGCCGCCGTGGCGATGCCAGCCGCCGCCGTGCCAGTCTCCGCCCCCGCCATGCCAATTGTTGCCGGCAACCGCGAGGGGACGGCCACCGCCGAAGGACGGGCCTGCGCCGGCGCTGGGCCGCATCGCCGCTCCGCCACCGGCGAAATGGGGGGCGCCTCCGCCCATCCGCATACCGCCTCCGCCGCCCATCCGCGGGCCGCCACCGCCAAAGTGAGCGCCGCCGCCGCCGCCACCGCCGCGGCCGCCATGACCCTGGGC
>NZ_JBLTJC010001089.1:0-381 GCF_048158785.1 Streptomyces colwelliae
CGGACGAGCTGCGTGTCGAAAAAGGGTTTAGCCCGGATACGATCAAGCTGCTGGAAGCAAAAGGTCAGAAAGTGGCGCTGAAAGAGGCGATGGGCAGTACACAAAGCATTATGGTTGGGCCGGACGGTGAGCTGTACGGTGCATCCGACCCGCGCTCGGTGGATGATTTAACGGCGGGGTATTAAGGTTAGCGGCCCTCTTCGTGGGAAGAGGGCCGTATTGTCAGGGCAAGCCGAAGGTAGCCTTTTTTATTTCATAATCCTGTAGATATTCTTCCAGCGGCTTTGCCGTTCCAAGGGAATGAATTTCACCACTGTCTTTATCAATAATAAAAGGTGCGTTACCGGCTAAACGCGCGGCCTCATCTCCAGATTCAAGAAA
>NZ_JBLTJC010001090.1:0-380 GCF_048158785.1 Streptomyces colwelliae
GCTCGGCCGGGCCGCCCGGCGCCCGCCCGGCGCGCAAGAACATCGGCGATCGCTTCCCGGACGGTGGGGAAGTCTGCGACCTTGACGTAGTCGATAGGGCCCATTCCATCGCCCTGGCTCAGGGCGAACCGCGCATTGGTGCCGCCGATATCGGCGAGAAGAATCTGTCCTGTCTTGCCGATACTCATGACCCCATGGTTGCCGCGGCTTCACAGGCCGTCGGGAACCTCCGCCTCCAGTCCTGATCCGATCCGCGATTTGCGGATAGGCTCCGAGAATCCTCGCTTGCTTGTTCCTAGTCAACACGGACGAAGCCAAACCGTTGCATCAAGAGCAGATTGGTGCGCGAGATCGTGCGCGATGCCCGTAAGGTCCGTGGT
>NZ_JBLTJC010001091.1:0-380 GCF_048158785.1 Streptomyces colwelliae
CCATCAGCGCGACGCGGCTATTCCGCAGCGCGACCACGTCGTAGCGGCGCGGCTCGTTCTTCAGCACGCTGCCCTCGCCGAACCAGGCCCCCGCCGTGAGACCGGCAAGGCTGGTCTCCTTGCCGTCGCGCGAGACGCCGCCCATGCGGGCGAGGCCGAAGACCATGCCGGCCCAATAGTCGAACGTGTCGCCGCGCATGAACACGGTCTCTCCGGTGCCATAGGACCGCTCCGTCATGCCCGCGCGAGCGACCTCGATCTCGGCCTGCGTCAGCTCACGCGACCAGGCGGCGACGCGCTTCAGTTGATCCTCTGAAATCATGATCCCGAAGCCAGACGCACCGTTTCGTCACCCAAGGTTTCGTCACCCAAGCTTTCAT
>NZ_JBLTJC010001092.1:0-380 GCF_048158785.1 Streptomyces colwelliae
CTACATATCCAACTTTTATTTAACATTAATACTCAATTTAATGTTAAATCGTCATATGCAAGCGATATTGTACTTAAAGTAAGTGAATACATCACAACATAACTATTTGATATTATTTAAATACTTTACTTTTATCTCACCAGATTTAAATTTAATAATTAAAAAACAATGTTGCAGGGATCACACTACACAGTATTGAACATTGTGATTGATATATTGCCCCCCTACTATCCATTAAACATAAATATTTGTTTCACCGAATAACAACATATTTAAAAGAAACACAAAAGCATTCTCACTCTTTATTGAATTAATATTTATATTCACGTAACGAATTTATTAGCACCCTCTCAACAGTCGATATTCATCATTATTATATA
>NZ_JBLTJC010001093.1:0-379 GCF_048158785.1 Streptomyces colwelliae
CGCCCGCAGCGACTCCGTACGGCCGCTGCCCGGCGGGCCCTCGATCAGCAGATGCGGTCCCTCGGTGGCGAGGTCCACGCTGACCGGCCCGCGGGGACCGGCCCCGAGCACCGCCCAGGCCCGCCCGCCGATCGCGTCCTTGTCGTCCCCCGCGTCCGCCCAACGCGTCAGCAGGGACGCCGGGGTGGCCCGCGCCAGCCCCAACTCGTCCAGCAGCCGCGCCGATTGAGGCAACGGCGCCGACACACGCGCGTGCCGCTCGCTCGCGGGCCCGTCCGCCCTGAGCGGCGCGAGTGCCCGCGCGAACCGCTCGGCCCACGCCAGCGAGACGGCGTCCACAGCGGCGATGGTGCCGTTGCCCACGGGGCCGGGGCCGGTG
>NZ_JBLTJC010001094.1:0-379 GCF_048158785.1 Streptomyces colwelliae
CAGACCTCGCAGATGGTGGAATACGGCCAGGTGAAACGTGGTGAGTTGGGTATTATGGGCACTGAGCTGTACTCCGATCTGGCGAAAGCGATGAAAGTTGACGCTCAGCGCGGTGCTTTCGTAAGCCAGGTTCTGCCGAATTCTTCCGCCGCGAAAGCGGGCATTAAAGCGGGTGATGTGATCACCTCACTGAACGGTAAGCCAATCAGCAGCTTTGCCGCACTGCGTGCTCAGGTGGGGACTATGCCGGTGGGCAGCAAACTGACCCTGGGCTTGCTGCGCGACGGTAAGCAGGTCAACGTGAATCTGGAACTGCAGCAGAGCAGCCAGAATCAGGTTGATTCCAGCTCCATCTTCAACGGCATTGAAGGTGCTGAGA
>NZ_JBLTJC010001095.1:0-379 GCF_048158785.1 Streptomyces colwelliae
GATTATTACCGGTCTTGGCGCAACACTATTAGCGCAATTTACCGGCGGGAAACCGCTATACTCGGCGATTCTTGCGCGCACGCTGGCAAAACAGGAAGCTGAGCAACTGGCGCGAAGCAAGGCCGCATCAGCCAGCGAGAATACTTGAACGAAATACCAGGGTATTAGATAATGGCGATTATTATTGGGTTAGAATTTGCCCAATTGCCGATGTCGTTTGGAGCAAAATATGAGTGATGACGTAGCACTGCCGCTGGAGTTTACCGACGCAGCAGCCAACAAAGTTAAAAGCCTGATCGCTGACGAAGATAACCCGAATCTGAAATTACGCGTGTATATCACCGGTGGCGGTTGCAGCGGCTTCCAGTATGGTTTCACC
>NZ_JBLTJC010001096.1:0-369 GCF_048158785.1 Streptomyces colwelliae
CCTCCTCGCGCAGGTCGTGGGCGATGCGGAAGGCGGCCTCGGCGGTGCGCTTGCCGACGCGGGTCTGGAGGATCCACAGCTTGCCGCGCTCGACGGTGAACTCGACGTCGCACAGGTCGCGGTAGTGGTGCTCCAGGGTGCGCAGGTGATCGCTGAGCTGGATGTAGGCACGCGGGTTGAGCCGCTTCAGCTCGCTCAGGGGCAGTGCGTCGCGGACGCCCGCGACGACGTCCTCGCCCTGTGCGTCGGGCAGGTAGTCGCCGTACATGCCGCGTTCGCCGGTGGCGGGGTCGCGGGTGAAGGTGACGCCGGTGCCGCTGCTCTCGAATGTCACAGGGGAGCTGAGGTTGCCGAAGACCATCGCCTGGA
>NZ_JBLTJC010001097.1:0-349 GCF_048158785.1 Streptomyces colwelliae
CCGAGCTCCACGTCCGACAGATCCAGACAGCCACTTATCCGTGCGCCGGACAGCTTCAGGCAGGCGGCGACGCCTTGTTGCGTGGCATTCGCACCCGAGAGCAGCGCCGCGAGCACGCTGGCTCGAATCGCCCGCTCGGGGCCCCACTGCCCACCCTCGACGACACGGTCGTCCTCCGCTACTCCTGTACGCAGGTCCACGCGGCGTCCCTGGGGGAACGCGTCCCACAGCTCACGCTCCGGTGAAGTCAACTCGTCGTATGAGAGCACTCATGCAGAGTAGTGATCTCCCTCGCACTCGCCTTGCCCAACTGCTCGCGGATCGTCGTGCGGACCATTCCGTTAGGGGT
>NZ_JBLTJC010001098.1:0-336 GCF_048158785.1 Streptomyces colwelliae
TTACGTCGGCGCATGTCCGACGGTGGTTGCTCAAGGGTGGAACGTTGATTATTCGGTGTCGCCGTTCATCTCGGGCTGCAAGTACTGCTCTTCGGAGCGTGGAAAGCTGATCACGAGTGACGGGGATGCCGGGCACGCTGTTGGGTGTCTGAGGGTATGGCCGTGAGGCTGCCTTCAGTGCCGACCCCAGTGAACTCCGGTACAGACCGGGGGTGATGGGTGGTTGGTCGTTGTTTGAGAACTGCACAGTGGACGCGAGCATCTGTGGCCAAGTTTTTAAGGGCGCACGGTGGATGCCTTGGCACCAGGAACCGATGAAGGACGTGGGAGGCCACG
>NZ_JBLTJC010001099.1:0-312 GCF_048158785.1 Streptomyces colwelliae
GCCGCGTTGCTGGAGGATGTCGGCGATCTTTGCCCAGGTGACTGCGGTTGAGCGGGTGTCACCGATCCGCTCGTAGACCGGCAGGGTGTCCTCGCGGTAGATCCGCAGTGCTTCGTCGATCTCGCCGTGCTGCTGGAGGATGTCGGCGATCTTTCCCCAGGTGATCGTGACCTCGCGGGTGTCATCGATCCGCTCGTAGACCGGCAGGGTGTCCTCGCGGTAGATCCGCAGTGCTTCGTCGATCTCGCCGCGTTGCTGGAGGATGTCGGCGATCTTTGCCCAGGTGACTGCGGTTGAGCGGGTGTCACCGAT
>NZ_JBLTJC010001100.1:0-279 GCF_048158785.1 Streptomyces colwelliae
TTAGTCAATCGGCGCACACGTTTCTCACGTGTGTATCGCTACTCATGCCTGCATTCTCACTCGTGAACCGTCCACCACTAGCTTCCGCTGCGGCTTCACCCGGCACACGACGCTCCCCTACCCATCCACACACCCGTTGGGGCTTCTTGTGTGAATGACACGACTTCGGCGGTACGCTTGAGCCCCGCTACATTGTCGGCGCGGAATCACTAGACCAGTGAGCTATTACGCACTCTTTCAAGGGTGGCTGCTTCTAAGCCAACCTCCTGGTTGTCTCTG
>NZ_JBLTJC010001101.1:0-278 GCF_048158785.1 Streptomyces colwelliae
CAGAGACAACCAGGAGGTTGGCTTAGAAGCAGCCACCCTTGAAAGAGTGCGTAATAGCTCACTGGTCTAGTGATTCCGCGCCGACAATGTAGCGGGGCTCAAGCGTACCGCCGAAGTCGTGTCATTCCAGCAATAGGGCCAACGCCTGCTGGGATGGGTAGGGGAGCGTCGTGTGCCGGGTGAAGCCGCAGCGGAAGCTAGTGGTGGACGGTTCACGAGTGAGAATGCAGGCATGAGTAGCGATACACACGTGAGAAACGTGTGCGCCGATTGACTAA
>NZ_JBLTJC010001102.1:0-276 GCF_048158785.1 Streptomyces colwelliae
CGACTGGGTTGATAGGCCGGATCTGGAAGGCGGGTAACCGCTGGAGGTGACCGGTACTAATAGGCCGAGGGCTTGTCCTCAGTTGCTCGCGTCCACTGTGTTGGTTCTGAAACCACGAACAACCCCACACCCCTGGGTTATGCGGGGTGTGGTGCGGTTGATTGTTTCATAGTGTTTCGGTGGTCATAGCGTGAGGGAAACGCCCGGTTACATTCCGAACCCGGAAGCTAAGCCTTACAGCGCCGATGGTACTGCAGGGGGGACCCTGTGGGAGAG
>NZ_JBLTJC010001103.1:0-270 GCF_048158785.1 Streptomyces colwelliae
ACAACCAGGAGGTTGGCTTAGAAGCAGCCACCCTTGAAAGAGTGCGTAATAGCTCACTGGTCTAGTGATTCCGCGCCGACAATGTAGCGGGGCTCAAGCGTACCGCCGAAGTCGTGTCATTCCAGCACATACTCCCAACGGAGGCTGGGATGGGTAGGGGAGCGTCGTGTGCCGGGTGAAGCCGCAGCGGAAGCTAGTGGTGGACGGTTCACGAGTGAGAATGCAGGCATGAGTAGCGATACACACGTGAGAAACGTGTGCGCCGATTGA
>NZ_JBLTJC010001104.1:0-258 GCF_048158785.1 Streptomyces colwelliae
CTCTCCCACAGGGTCCCCCCTGCAGTACCATCGGCGCTGTAAGGCTTAGCTTCCGGGTTCGGAATGTAACCGGGCGTTTCCCTCACGCTATGACCACCGAAACACTATGAAACAATCAACCGCACCATCACCCGTGACCATGGCAATGGGGTTGTTCGTGGTTTCAGAACCAACACAGTGGACGCGAGCAACTGAGGACAAGCCCTCGGCCTATTAGTACCGGTCACCTCCAGCGGTTACCCGCCTTCCAGATCCGGC
>NZ_JBLTJC010001105.1:0-255 GCF_048158785.1 Streptomyces colwelliae
ACAGCGTCCTCGCTGTATGTTTTCTTCAAAGGAACCTCGCCCCAGACATCACATCGATGTTTGGAGACGGGGTATCAACATATCTGGCGTTGATTTTTGGCACGCTGTTGAGTTCTCAAGGAACGGATGCTTCCTTTGTACTCACCCTCTCGGGCTTTCCTCCGGGCTTTTCCCTTCGGTCTTGCGTTTCCGACTCTATCAGACCGTTTCCGGTTCCGATTTCCTCGGTGCTTTCCAGGTTTCCGCTTCCGCGTT
>NZ_JBLTJC010001106.1:0-255 GCF_048158785.1 Streptomyces colwelliae
ATCGACTTGTTCATCGCCGTCTGGACGGTGACCTTGCCGTAGTCCTGGTCGTCCTCGTTCTCCGGCGCGAACGCGATGTCGCTGCCCACGACCGGGCGCTTGCTGGTGCCGTCGTAGAGCGTGTTGGTCGTGATCGTCTTGCCGGACTGTGTCTTGGCCTCGTCGGCCAGGGCCGCCGCCAGGATCACCGGCTTGAAGGTGGAGGCGGGCTGGTAGTCGGTGCGGGTCGCGTTGTTCGTGTAGTGCTCGGTGTAG
>NZ_JBLTJC010001107.1:0-254 GCF_048158785.1 Streptomyces colwelliae
CGGGCAGTAAACACCACTTGATCACCGACGCGACCGGCATCCCTCTGGCCGCTACCCTGACTGGCGGCAACCGCAATGACGTCACCCAGCTGATCCCACTCCTGGAGGCGATCCCGCCGGTACGGGGAAACGCGGTCGGCCCCGTCGCCGCCCCACCGTGGTCCTGGCCGACCGTGGCTACGACCACGACAAGTACCGCCGCCTGGTCTGGGACCTCGGTGTAAAACCACTGATCGCCCGCCGGGGCACCGAGC
>NZ_JBLTJC010001108.1:0-249 GCF_048158785.1 Streptomyces colwelliae
GCACAGCGGGAGGGGCGTACGCAACTGGCGGCTGAGAGGGGTTTGTTCGTGCCTGCTTTCTCGCACAGCACCGCATCGGCAACGGCAACGGTAACGACGGCGATCGAGGTTCCACCGTCGCTCTCTCTCCCGGTGATCGAGACGGCGTTTCCCCGGCAACTGCATCCGTATTGGCCGACGCTCCAGGAGAAGACACGTGTCTGGCTGCTGGAAAAGCACCTCATGTCGGGGGACAAGGTAAGGGAATAT